>JAUVZE010000091.1 GCA_030602665.1 Dehalococcoidia bacterium | reverse complement strand
CAACTACGATACCCATGTCTTTATCACCGCGCCCGGAGAGGTTGACTACGATGATTTGCTTCTTATCTAACGAACCTGCCATCCCGGCAGCATAGAATATGGCGTGAGCCGGTTCAAGGGCTGGGGTAATACCTTCAGTCTTACACAGTAACTGGAAGCCCTCAAGGGCTTCCTCATCGCTTACCGCAACATAGGTGGCACGCCCGGTGTCCTTAAGATAGCTGTGCTCAGGACCAACACCAGGGTAATCTAGTCCAGCAGAGATACTATGTGTCTCCCTAATCTGCCCCTCACTATCCTGGAGAACATAAGATTTTGCCCCATGGAGTACTCCTACTCTGCCTGCCATCAGTGGAGCAGCGTGCTCCCCAGTCTCAAGTCCTCTCCCGGCTGCCTCCACCCCAATAAGCCTGACATTCTTATCGTTCAGAAAGGGATAGAAAATGCCAATGGCATTACTACCACCACCGACACAGGCGATGATATAGTCGGGCAGGCGACCCAACTTATCCAGAATCTGCTGCCTCGTTTCCTTACCAATTATCACTTGGAAGTCACGCACCATTGAAGGGTAGGGATAAGGACCGACTACTGAACCCAGAAGGTAGTGTGTATTTCTAACATTGGTCACCCAGTCTCTTATCGCTTCGTTGATAGCATCCTTTAGCGTTCGGCTGCCCCCAGAAACTGGCCTTACCTCGGCACCCATTAGCTTCATCCGAAAGACATTAAGCGACTGACGGCGCATATCTTCCTCACCCATGTAGATAATACACTCCATCCCCAGCTTGGCGCATACGGCAGCGGTAGCCACCCCGTGCTGTCCGGCTCCGGTCTCGGCAATGATTCTCCGCTTTCCCATTCTCCGGGCAAGAAGACCCTGCCCCAGGGCATTGTTAATCTTATGGGCTCCAGTATGAGCCAGGTCTTCCCGTTTAAGGAAAATCTGGGCGCCACCGCAGTGCCTGCTTAGCCTTTCCGCCAGGTAGAGCGGCGTCGGCCTCCCCGAATAGTCACGGGACATTAACTCAAACTCAGCCCAGAAGGCGTCATCAGCCCTTGCCTCCTTATAAGCTGTTGCCAGCTCATCCAGTGCCGGCAACAGGGTCTCAGGCACGAACCGTCCCCCATAGTCTCCAAAGTAGCCCATCTCATTAGGTAGCAATAATTACCTCCTTCCGCCTAAAGCCAAAATCTTTCTAAGTTTTTGGGGGTTGACTAACATCTCCCTCTGCTTTCCTCACCACCTCGACGAAGGCTCTGATTTTTGAGGCGTCTTTCTGACCATTGCTCTCTACACCTGTAGAGACATCAACCCCCCAGGGCTGAACCTCCCTGACCAATTGACCAACATTTGCCGGGGTAAGTCCTCCAGCGATTATCACGGGAAACCTCACCGATACCTCCTCTGCCAATTGCCAATTAAAGACTTGTCCCGTCCCACCATAGGCGTCCCTGACCTGCGAATCCAGAAGACAGATAAGCTCCCTTTTTAGAGGTAATTGGCACCCCATCTCTATATCAGCCAGGATTCCCTCAGCTGTCTTGTGGGCTGATACATGAATAACCTTGATGATTGGTCGTTCAATCTCACAACAATAGTCCCAGCTTTCATCACCACTGAGCTGCACCCAGTCCAGTCGGCAGTAGTCAGCAATACGATTAACCTCCTGAGCCGCTGCATTCACAAAAACACCAACCACAGCCGGGTGGGGTCTTAATCCATCAACCGCTTCCACTACCAATAGTGCCTTTTCGACGGAAACCTGACGCCGACTGGGAGCAAAAACCAGACCTAGGAAATCAGCGCCAGCCCTGCCCGCCACCAGAGCATGTTCTATCTCAGATAGCCCGCAAATCTTGACCTTGCTCACAATAGCTCCTCCATCTTAGCCACGATGTCAGGCGCAGACATTAGAGACTCACCAATGAGAGCAGCGTCAACACCCCACCTTTTCAGCTTTTCCATGTCACCACGGTCCTTTATACCACTTTCGCTGACCACTATTCTACCCGGTGGAATAAGCGGTCGGAGCCGCTCAGTGGTGGCCAGGTCAACAGTAAAGGTGCTTAGGTCCCGGTTATTGATGCCGATGATTCTGGATTGGCACCTCAGGGCAATTTCAAGCTCGGCTTCATTGTGCACCTCCACCAGACAGCTCATGCCCAATTCACGACTTAGCCCGATTAGTTCATTCAGTCTCTCAGGCGTCAGTATAGCCACGATGAGTAGTAGGCTATCAGCACCATAAGCTCGAGATTCGTAGATATGGTAAGGGTCATAGAGGAAGTCTTTCCTGAGCAGAGGTAGCTTATTCCCCAGTGCGCTTCTGATGTCTCTCAGGTGGTTGAGGCTACCCTGGAAGTATTTAGCTTCGGTTAATACCGATATAGCTGAAGCACCATTACCAGCATAGGTCCGGGCTATCTCCACTGGGTTGAAATCAGGACGAATAATGCCCCTGGATGGCGACGCTTTTTTAACCTCGGCAATGAGCTGAATACGGTCGCCACGTAGCGCCGAAGCAAAGTCGAGAGGTGGAGATAACCCCAACGCTGCCCTTTGCAACTCTGCCAAAGGGGTGACACGTTTTCTACTTTCAAGCTCTAGCCGATTATCGGCCACTATCTGATTTAGAATCATTCAATGCTCCTTAGGTCATGCTCTGGCTCAACTCGACTAGCTGTTCCAGTTTGGCTAGAGCATTACCACCGTCTATTACCTCGCCAGCCAAGGCTGCCCCCTGCTGAAGCGTTTCTACCCTATCTCCGGCCAGTAGCACAGCAGCGGCATTCATCAGCACCACATCTCGCTGAGGACCCGGGGCACCAGCTAGAATTGAACGCAGCAAGGCTGCATTTTTATCAACGATGCCACCCTTCAAGCTATCCAAGCTAGTCCTGGGTAAACCGAAGTCCTCAGGGCTGATGGAGTAGCCCTTGATATGACCGTCTTTTAGTTCACAGACCTGGGTTTTCCCGGTGATGGTGATTTCGTCTAAGCCATCCTCGCCGTGGACTACCAGGGCATGATGACAGCCCAGACCTTGAAGCACCGACGCCAGCTTCTCCACCAGTGACCCCTCAGCTACACCCAGCACCTGAGCCTTGGCATCAGCCGGGTTAGTAAGTGGACCGAGAATATTAAACACGGTGCGAATGCCAATCTCACGTCTGGGAGCAGACGCATATTTCATAGCCGGATGAAACATCGGGGCGAACATAAAACCCATCCCCACCTCCTGCAGGCACCTCTGCACCTGTTCAGCATTAAGGTCAATCCTGACGCCTAATGCCTCCAGTACGTCGGCACTACCGCACTGGCTGCTCATAGCGCGGTTGCCATGCTTGGCTACCTTAAGCCCGGCTCCAGCAGCAATAAAGGCAGCCGTCGTGGAGATATTGAAGGTGTGTGAACCATCACCACCAGTGCCACAGGTATCTACCAGTGACTCGGCAATGGTCACGGGGACAGCTTTAGCCTTCATAGTCCTGACCAAGCCAACGATTTCATCAACCGTTTCTCCCTTGAGCCTGAGTGCGGTGACAAAGGCACCAAATTGAGCCGGGGTGACCTCACCCTGCATTATCTCTTCCATAACCGAGGCTGCCTCCTCCATAGTTAGCGAATGGCCAGATACTAGGGTTTGGATAGCCTCTTTAATCATTTCGGTTTCCTCCCGCTACCAAAGGCATCGATACGTTCCCTTTCTAAAACTTCTTTGAATTCTAACTCGCCAGGTTTCACATAAATCTTCCCTTCTTCGCTACTTTCAATTGTCTCAAAAGGTAGCCAAGTTTGATACCATGTTGGCTGCGGGCCATGAGAAAAGATGCTTTGATATTCGCATACGAGGTAGAAGGTGGACTTCTCTAGACTGGCTAGTTCACTAGGAGAAAATTCCATTGGGGGTTCACCGGCTCTTAGGAAAGTTTTCCTATGACTATGTATGGGTATCTTTTCCTTATTCAGTAAAGAGATTTCCACCTCTATTGCCGGGCCATTTCCTGCGTTATATACTTCAAAGTAAGAAAACCAATCCTTGGAACCAAATGTGGCTAGTTCCGTCTCAGTTTCAATTACTGCTTTCTGAATTATTACTGGCCGTGATGCCATTATTCTTTGTTCCTTCGTCTCTTCAGCCATTTTCAGGCTGGCATCTGCCTGCTGCTTGGTAGCCCTGCTTATAGAAAAAGTACGCCAGGCATAAATACCAGTGGCAATAACGAGAACCAGCATTGAAATTGCTTGAATCCAATCGGTTACTGTCATCTCACCACCTCTGCACTATTTTACCACGCATAAGAGCTTTTTTTATTCAACCTCACCCCTTCAATCCCCCTCTCCTTGAGAATGAGAGGGGGAAGTGGTTTTAGAGAGGGGCGAAGCCCCTTTCTTTCTTTTCTCCCCCCTTCCCTTTCTAAGGGAAGGGGGGCAGGGGGATAGGTTCTAAAATACCTTACTATAATCTAATTGTAGAAAGTTTCTCAGCACATCCTTGCCCACTTCAGTCATAAACGATTCGGGATGAAACTGGACGCCCTCTACCGGGTGCTGGCGGTGTCGTAGCCCCATAATGGTGCCGTCATCTGTCCAGGCCG
>JAUVZE010000057.1 GCA_030602665.1 Dehalococcoidia bacterium | reverse complement strand
CAAACAATTTATCGTATCCCACCTCTACCTCGGCAAGCAACACATTCATATGCCCTGGCATACGTCCAGCGACAGGGTGAATAGCATACCGAACCCTTGCTCCCCGTTGTTCAAGCCACTTCTCTAGACTATGGACTTGCTCCTGGGCTTGTGACAGCGCCATTCCATAGCCAGGAGCGATAATGACATCCTTGGCTCTTTTCAAGATAGCAATGGCACGGTCAAAGGCTGAAGCCTCAATACCACCAGCCTCAAGGGACGTCTCCTCTGCCACTTCTGCTGGTTCAGCAATGCTCGGCCTAATTCCAGAAAATACACCTAGAAGGCTCCTATTCATAGCCCGACACATAGTAATGGTAAGGAGGGAGCCAGAAGCGGCAACACAGGCCCCACACCCAATCAGGAGATAATTGTTCAGTGCAATCCCACAAAAGGCGGCTGCAAAACCGGCAGTAGCATTGAAGAAGGAGATTATCACTGGCATATCGGCCCCGCCAATGCGAATGGTAAAGACAACCCCCATCACGACAGATATCACGATGAGACCAATAGCTGAGCCAATGGCGATTGGCAGCCCGATTTGTACCACAGCGAATACGCTCAGTAGCACCATTAGAACTAACAATCCAAGTAGAATGGTTAAGTGCCCAGGTAAGAACACTGGTCGTTGCTCAATCTTTCTAGCTAGTTTACCGGCGGCAATAAGGCTTCCGCTGAATGTTACCGCTCCAACAAGCATCCCCAGCACGCTGCCGACCAAGGCTAGGGTGGTTAAGTCAACTCCCATTCGTATGAACTCTGAGAAAGCAATAAGAAAGGCAGCAGTTCCACCACAGCCATGCTGGAAGGCTATCATCTGTGGGACACCAAGCATGCTCACTCTGATTGCTAGGATAGCTCCTAAAGTTCCACCAAGCAAAACAGCTATCAGGACAAATTCCGGGCCTTGTGTTGGGTATCGGATGATTACAAAGGCCACAGCGCCAGCATAGGCAAGCATATTGAGCCAACCACCCAAGCGCGCTGTTCGAGGACTTCGGAAAAGGGCTATGCCTCCTAGAAAAAGGAGAATGACAACGCCAGCAATAAGATACTCTAGGGGAAACCCCATCGTCATTCCTTCTTTTTAAACATCTTGAACATGCGGTCGGTCAGCAGAAATCCACCAATGCAGTTGAAAGAAGCCATGAGTACAGCTACAATAACTAACACAGTAATCGGAGGCGAGAGACTTTTAGAAAGCAGAACAAAAGCCCCAAGAATAATTATAGAGGAAATGGCGTTGGTGGCGCTCATCAAAGGTGTATGTAATAGGGTGGGAACTCTGGAAACTAAGAAATACCCCACCCCGAGAAGGGAAAGGAAAATTCCCAGCATTATGATGAGAGGTAACAATGTGACACCACCTTTATCTAGCCTTTTCTCCCATTGCTTTCAAGGTGCCCCGATGCAAGATTTTACCCTGGTAAGTAACAAGGGCCTCTTTATTGATCTCATCTTCTAGGTCCATCTCGCCCGAATCACCCTTATAGAGGTTCAGGAAGAAATTGCAGATATTTTTGGAATATAGCATGCTGGCATGGGCTGGCATTCGCCCAGGAATGTTCTTATAGCCACTGATTGTGATGCCATTGTCAAGGGTGATCTCTTTGCCACCCTCTGTCAGCTCACAGTTTCCACCCTGGTCGACACTAACATCTGCAATCACGGCTCCTGGCTTCATCGAGAAGACAACTTCTTTGGTTATTAGCACTGGAGCCTTCTCCCCTGGTACCAGGGCGCAGAGTATTATCACATCTGCTTCTCTGGCTAAGGGGGCTAGGGCTTCCTGTTCCTTCTTAAGCCACCCGGGAGGCAATGCTTTAGCATATCCTCCTTCTCCTTCGGCAATCTTCTTAGGGACATCCCATCCTGCATCTTTTGCTCCCAGGCTGTGACCCGCTTCTCGTGCTGCAGCACGGATATCAACACAAGATACCACACCGCCGAGTCTTTTGACTGTGGCAATAGCCTGCAGGCCGACAACCCCTATTCCGATTATTAAAAAATTAGCTGGCGGCACAACACCTACAGCAGTCCCCATCATAGGGACGAACTTCGGCAGTCGGCTGGCTGCCATTAGCACTACCTTGTATCCTGCAACGGTGCTCATACTGCTCAAGGCATCCATAGGCTGAGCTCGGGAAATCCTAGGAACAGCATCCATAGAAAAGGCTATAATTCCTCGGTCGCGTAATTGCTGTACCATCTCATGGTTAGCGGGGGCGGCTGGATGAAGAAATGTCACCAGTACAGTCCCTTCTCGCATCAAGGAAATTTCGTGTTCGCCTATCTTGTCGTTGAGCATCGGTTCCTTTACCTTGAGAATTGCCTGGCTCTTTTCATATAGCTCCCTCACATCGGAAACCATCTCTGCCCCGGCTTCAAGATAAGCGCTATCCTCAACGAGGGAACCAACTCCTGCCCCGGACTCCACCAGCACCTTATACCCTCGTTTGCTGAGCTCCCCAACTTGCTGTGGTAGAAGGGCTACGCGACCTTCCTCAAGCATTATCTCTTTGGGTACTCCTACAATCATCATATATACACCCTCCTTGATAATCGTCGCTACCAGTGTAAATCAGCGTCAAACCGTTGATAGAATCCCAGACTTATCTTCTTCACAAATAGCTTCTCCTCTGCTTCGCCTCCTTTCACTCCGGCAAATCCTGATTATAGCAAATTGGATTCCATCATTAAACTACCAGTGTGGCTTAAGGAAATCCATAACCTAGGTTATGAAATGTTCGGCAGCAAAATACCGGAAACGATTGTCAGGCAATACAGTCACAATGTTTTTGCCATTTCCATATTCTTGGGCAATTTGCAATGCTAAATGAACATTAGCCCCTGATGACATTCCACAAAACAACCCCTCCTCCTCACATAAGCGATGAGCCATTTCTATAGCATCGTTATCCTTAACAAAAACAACTTCATCCACTATACCCCTTTTCTCTATCTCTGAAATGATCAATCCCTCGACTCCCGGAATGCCATATTTTTTCATATATTTACGTATTTCTGGCCCCATTTTAAGCAGGGAAATGCCTTCAGGTTCAACTCCATAAATTTTTATGGATGGATTTAATTCTTTCAATGCTTCAGCAACCCCTAAAAGCGTACCTCCAGTACCAACCGCAGCTATAAAGACATCTATTTTGCCGTCTGTTTGTTCAATAATCTCTTTGCCGGTAGTGTCCCGGTGGGCGTTAACATTATCCGGATTTAAAGCCTGTCTTGCCCACCACGCATTTGGATTATTCCTTTCCATCTCAAGAGCCTTTATTCTTGGCATGATTTCAACAACGCCGCCGTGTATGCTTTTCCCGGCTAATTCTTTTTCTATTTCTTCGCCCACACTTACTTCTATCACTTCAGCACCATAGGCTTTAAGTATTTTAAGTCTGTCCTCGGTAACCCACCCCTTAGGCATATGCATTATTGATTTATATCCTTTAGCGGCGCAGACAAAAGACAAAGCAGTTGCCGTATTACCAGTGCTCGATTCGGTAACTATACCTCCTTCTTTGAGTTTCCCTGCCTTTTCCGCTTCTTCAATCATTCTCAGGGCAATCCTATCTTTTATACTGCCGCTGGGGTTCAGGTACTCACATTTAACCAAAATATTGGCCTTGATACCCCTGGTTACCCTATTTAGCCTAACCATTGGCGTATTACCAACTGCCTGTAAAATGCTATCGTAAATCTTCATACCAGTGCCTCCAATCAAAAATTCTTTCAAATTTTTAACTTTTAACTAAAAGACTGGTCAGTTTTCTTATGTCACCTTTTTTACCTCCGCGGGTTTGTGGAAATTGTCTTGGCTTTAGTTTGTCCCCTCTCATAAACCTCTCTGAATGAAGGTCAACTTTCACTTTTTGGCTTACCCTTGTTTAGCAGTGGTTTATATCGTCTGTCACCTATACCACGCAACTAGCATATTAACACGACGAGAGCTATTCAGCAAATACGTATGCCGTAAAGGAGCTTAAAAGTAAGGAGAGGCTGGTCAATTCGTGATGATGAGACAGGCTGGTAATCAACACTAGAGTAGGTTGATTTAGTGGCCCTAATAAGATAAGACTGGGGGGTTATTATTCTGCATAGAAACTGCTTATCCAGATAGGTCTCTCAGGGACTTTCCCCTCTGCCTCGACCCCGGCGATTATGGAGTCAAGCTCCTCGCCAAAGTTCCTGATGAACTCATAATCGGCTTCGTTCAATTCCTCGTTCTCCAGCTCGTCTTTTGAGATGTCAATCAACCTACTGAGGATATGCTTAAGGTGAGTGGCGGTTTTTGGGGCACGCACCCGCTCATCAGGATAATGCCAATTAGCAGCAAGGAAATAAGTAATTTCGTCTTCATTGAACTCCACTTAGCATGTTTGCCTACCTATATAACGAGTTCCCGAACAAAAAGTTACCTTTTCTCTGCAACGAATGTGAGCGCAGCCAGATAATCGCTGTTGTGCCAGTGCGATAACACCGAGTGAGCGGAAGACGAACAAGAATTTCCGAGGGCTTATTTCGCCTCATGTAAATTTTATTGGATTTTCCAGAACTTGGAGTAAATCCGCCGCTCTTATTTCAAGCGTTTTTGTATGTGAGCCAGGATTAAAGTATAAGTATTCGCTTTCCAATAATTCTTCGTTTAAGTAGGTTTTCAACTTTGTTTTCAGCCCAAATGGTGCCACGCAACCAATCGGAACTCCGGTAACCTTTTCAACCTCTTCTGGCTTTGCTATAGATAAATGTTTTGCATTCTCCATTTTGGCTATTTTCTTGGTATCTACCTTCCTATCCCCAGGATTTAGAACAAGTATAAATTTGCCCGTCTCAGTCTTGAAAATCATTGATTTTATTACCTCTCTGCCAGACTTTAGACCTCTAACTCTAGCAGCTTGCTCCGATGTATAAACTGCCTCGTGTTGAAATTCTTCAAACTCAATATTCTTTTCAGCTAGAATCCGTTTTATATTCTTTTCTATATATGGCATATAATATAATCCATAACTGTAATGTAGATGAAAGGGGCTGGTGGCTAGAAGCACAAAAATACTGAATAGGTGGTACTCAAGACTGGAACAGCCAAGGCTAAGAAGACTTGCTCAGTAGCTCTCTGAATTTCTCCGCTTCCCCGGCCTTCATTTTGTAGCAATATTGCTCCTCAGGAAATTTGCCACTTCTCACCTCGTTAATATATTCCTGGAAGGCGGTTACAATTTCCCCGGCAAGGCTAGCATACTTCTTCACAAATTTCGGAGTGAATGCTTCAAAGATGCCCAACATGTCGCTGACAATCAGCAATTGACCATCGCAATGTGGTCCGGCACCTATACCCAGCACCGGTATCTTCAGGGTTTCTGTTATGACCTTGCCTACTTCAGGGGGGATAGCCTCTAATAGGATAGCGAAGGCCCCAGCCTCCTCTACAGCCCTGGCATCGGCGATTATTTCCATAGCAGCTTCCGCTGTATTGGCCTGAGCCTTGAAACCTCCCAGCTGTGCCGAGCTCTGCGGGGTTAGTCCAATATGCCCCATCACCAGCATCCCTGATTCGACAATACCCCTGATTTGGGCGGCTACTCTCCGCCCTCCCTCCAGCTTTACGGCATCGACTCCAGCCTCCTTATGAAATCGTCCAGCACTCTCAATAGCTTCAGTTACAGATTGCTGGTATGATAGAAAGGGCATATCGCCGATGACAAAGGTATTCGGGGCTCCCCTTCGCACCGCCTGAGAGTGGACTATCATCTGGTCCATAGTAACGGGTAACGTTCCCTCGTAGCCATATACCACCATTCCCAGCGAATCACCCACCAGCAGCATGTCCAGCCCCGCCACCTCTGCCATGCGAGCTGTGGGGAAATCATACGCAGTCAAGTACGTAATCTTCTCGCCCTTCTCCTTCATTTGGTAAAAACTAAATATGTTCTTTTTGGCCATCTTACCAACTATGCCTCCTTGTATGCTCATGCGCACATTTTGACAGACCGTATCATCACCTGTCAACATATGACTCTATTGGTATAATCTAGTATTGCTGGCACATCAGAGGCAACAAAATTTTCACCATCGCCAAAATAATCCCGCACCTGCTCATCATGATAACCGACAACAAATATGTAGTCGGTGATACCAGTCTTTTCGGCTTGAATGAGCAGGTGCTCTAGGATTGGTTTAGAGGATTGACTTGGTCGCCTTAACTATCCAACCAAAGTATAGAGAAATATTGCGGCTTCTATCCTGCTATTGCTTCACATCCACCCACAGGCGGAGTGGCTCCAAGCACGGCTCAGTTTCAGCATCCTTATACAGCAGGAACTCAACCTTCTGGTTCTCCCCAGCCACTTCCGGCATAAAGCTTACCTCACCATTAAAAAGTATGCGTTTTTATATAACGGGTCTTGGAGGTGCTGTTTTACCGGCACTATTATTCTTACCATTTCAGGGGTAACTCCATCTTCTGAGTCCTGACGTTAGCCATTAACTTATTGCTACAAACCTGCCTTTATCATCTATCAGCAGTCACTAAATCACACCATGCGCCTTAATTAGAATCTAGACCTTTCTTGGATTCCTGCCCAGCCCTTGATTACCTTGGCTATGTGACTCAGTTGCTCATATGGACGAGCTATGTGCATAATGGTAACATCACCCTGCTATTTGTCAAGATGACCGTCCTATCCTTAGCTTACCAGACTAGCTCATATTCTTGAGGATAGCTTTGGCATAGAGAAGTGAGACTGTAGCTCAACTGAGTTGTGGGCGGCCAGGAGGCGACTGGATGAAGTGCTGCAGCCAGAGCTGGCAGAAAGCCCTGATGTAGACACAGCCAGCGGTCAGATT
>JAUVZE010000004.1 GCA_030602665.1 Dehalococcoidia bacterium | reverse complement strand
TCAGAAACAATGAAGGAAAAAATCCTCAATGACGCTGCCGCCTACATTAGAAGCCTCGCCGAATCTCACGGACGTAATATGGAATGGGCCGAAAAAGCGGTCAGGGAAGCCGTTTCCGCCACAGAACAGGAAGCCCTGGAGCTCAACGTTATTGATATGGTAGTCCCTACCCTTGATAGCCTCATCTCTCAACTTGACGGTAGAGAGGTAACTCTGCTTGATGGTAGCGTGGTTACCATAAATACCCAGGGCGCTACTATCACTAAGGTCAATATGAGCACCATTGAGAGCTTTCTTTACGCCATTAGTGACCCAAACATTGCCCTCCTCCTGTTAAGCCTGGCTACGCTTGGTATTCTCATTGAAATCACCAACCCGGGACTCATTTTCCCGGGTGTAGTTGGTGCCATCTGTGGCCTATTAGCCTTCTATTCACTAGGACAGCTACCAGTAAACATTGCCGGCATCCTGCTCATAGTTCTAGCCTTTGGTCTGTTTATCGCCGAGATATTTACTACCAGTTTTGGCCTACTCACTGGTGGTGGTATAATTGCACTAGTTCTTGGCGCTCTAATCTTGTTCCCGCTAGGGACTCCATTTAGCGTAAACCCATGGCTGCTTGCTACAATCGCAATTACTATTGCGCTGGTATTTGTCTTTGTTATTAGCCACGTAATTCGGGCCCACCGCCGCCAGGCGTATACCGGCCGGGAAGAGCTAATCGGCAAGACTGCTGTCGTTAAGGTAGCCCTGGACCCTGAGGGTACGGTCCTATTCAAGGGGGAACGCTGGACAGCAATATCAGACGTGGGTCGAGTAAAACCCGGGGAAGAGGTAGTAATAACTAAATATGAAGACCTTAAACTATATGTCACCAAAAAACAAAAAGGGAGGTAAACGAATGAGTCCAAAATCCTATCTCCTAGGGGGCCTCCATTGTTTCAATTAGGCCCGCTAAATCCGTGGCTGATTGCCATAATTGCCATTGGTATTGTTGCTTTCCTTGTCGTCGCCATTATTTGGGGTATTCGAGCCCACCGCCACCAGGCGCTGGCCGGCAGGGAAGAGCTGATAGGAAGGACTGCTGAAGTCTTGACAGTCATGGAACCCAAGGGAACAGTCTTCATTGAGGGCGAACGTTGGACGGCAATATTAGAAAAGGGCCGGGTGGAGCCCGGAGAGGAGGTGATTATAACCAAGGTTAATGGCTTAAAACTAAGGGTAACCAAAAAACAGTAAAGGAGATTAAACGATGGACTGGATTGCTATAGCTATTATTGCCTTTGCGGTACTTATCCTTCTCATGATGGCGGTTAAGATTGTTACTGAATATGAGCGAGGGGTTATTTTCCGCCTGGGACGGCTGGTAGGAGCTAGGGGACCGGGACTATTCCTCATCATTCCCTTTATTGACCGGATGATAAAGGTAGACCTGCGAGTGGTAACTATGGATGTCCCATCGCAAGAAGTAATCACCAAGGACAATGTTACCGTCAGGGTAAATGCGGTGGTATATTTCCGGGTGGTTGACCCTGAGGCGTCGGTGGTTAAGGTTTTAGACCACATCCGGGCTACCTCGCAGATATCCCAGACAACACTGCGGAATGTATTGGGACAATCTGAACTTGATGAACTATTGGCCTCCAGGGAAAAGCTTAATCAAATGCTGCAAAGAATAATTGATGAACATACCGACCCGTGGGGGGTAAAGGTCAGTACTGTGGAGATTAAGGAGGTCGAGCTCGCTGAAACGATGAGGCGTATGATGGCCGCCCAGGCCGAGGCGGAAAGGGAGAGGCGAGCTAAAATCATCCATGCTGAGGGTGAGCTTCAAGCCTCAGAGAAACTGGCTCAAGCCGGTGAGATTATCGGCAGGGAGCCGACTACACTACAGCTTCGCTACCTGCAAACGCTGACTGAGATAGCCTCGGAAAGAAACAGCACCCTAATCTTCCCGCTACCCATAGACCTTATCAGCATGTTCATGAAGAAAGAAGTACCAGTGCACATGTCTGACCCGAAGAAATAGCCAATGGTCACCAGCTTAGGGTAAAGTAAACCCAGAGCCTGCTGAACGGCGGGCTCTGGGAGTGCCTTTATTTGTAGTCACGCAGGGTAACATCACCGGCTACAATTTTGGTTAGACTTCCATCCGAGCGGCGCAGTAGCAGGCTACCATCCCCGGCTACTGATTCAGCTACGCCTGTATATATGGTCTTGCCCCACCTTACCTCGACCTTCCTCCCCAGTGTGATTAACCTGTCCCGCCATTGCTGGTAGATAGACTCCCCAGACGGCAAAGCTAAATACAGCCTCTCTACCTCAACCAGCAGGCGCCGTATTACCTCAATGAGCGGTACCTCTCTTCCCAATTCACCAGAAAGACTGGTAGCAACTGGTGAGAACTCAGGGAAATCAGCCAACCTAAGGTTAACATTTATCCCAATGCCGATTATGGCGTAGTCCACCCTACCCCCCCTCACATCGCTTTCAATTAAAATCCCGCACACCTTCCTCCCACTTATCAGGACATCGTTAGGCCACTTAAGCTGCGCCTTCAAGCCAGTGACACTCTCAATACTATAGACCACCGCCAGAGAAGCTAACATAATGAGGGAAGGTAAGTAAACTATGCTGGGATAGAGAATAATAGATAAAGCAATATTACCCCTGGGCGATAGCCAGATGCGCCTTACCCGACCCCTCCCCACAGTTTGCTCATCAGCAATAATAACTGTTCCTTCTGCTGCCCCCCGTTGGGCCTCTCGCCTGGCTACCTCCATGGTTGAAGTCAGGCTGGGATAATAAATAACCCTCTGCCCAACAAAATGAGTCTCTAAATTATCAGTAATAGAAGTCGGCGATAAGCTATTTTCCGTTACTCCCACTCTACCCCCTGCCCAGATTAAACTCTTAATTACCGGCAGTCCAAAGCCCAGTAGCCACCTAGCTTAAATAGTGGTAGTATAATAATATATCACAATTCAGACGCTGGTATCGACCAACCGCTAGGTTACACCTCTTCTAGCCATAATCAAAATGGTGGTGTTATAGTGGGCGTGACCTACCCCTAACAGAAGTTGTTGACATTAACCATTGGCTGTGCTAAACTTAAGTTTTAGTGTCTGTAAGTTCGGCTGATAGTTGATAGACTGAGACTTGAGGTTCAATCGTTGACTGCGGCTTGAAATGGATGAGCTAAGGCTCATCCATTTAGATTGTGTAGGTTAGGGAGGAGACAATTGCCAACTATTAATCAGCTTGTCCGTAAAGGACGCAAGAAGGTCACCAAGAAGACCAAAACGCCGGCACTGCGTCTTACCTATAATGCTTTAAAGAATAAGATGATATGGGGAAAGGGCTCCCCACAAAAGCGAGGGGTTTGTGTTCAGGTTAAGACCACTACCCCCAAGAAACCTAACTCGGCATTACGCAAGATAGCCAGGGTGCGACTAACCAATGGTATGGAGGTAACCGCCTATATTCCTGGCGAGGGGCATGAGTTGCAGGAACACTCAGTTGTTTTAATTCGGGGTGGACGGGTAAGGGATTTACCTGGAGTCCGCTATCACATCATCAGAGGAGCACTAGATGCTAGTGGTGTAGCTAACCGTCGTCAGGGACGTAGCAAATATGGGGCTAAACTAACCGAGGGTACTGAGGTTAGTTTAGTGAAGGAGCTTTAGAGTGCCAAGACGAGGACGAGTTACAAAAAGAGAGATACCACTTGATGCTAAGCACCACAACATGATAGTAGCCAGGTTAATTAATAAAGTCATGAAGGACGGTAAGAAAAGCACTGCGGAAAGAATTGTATATGAGGCTCTACAGATTATGGAGCAGCAGGAGCGAAAAGACCCAGTCAGCATTTCAGAACAGGCGGTAAGGAATGCGACTCCTCTCCTCCAGGTTAAGCCACGCCGGGTGGGGGGAGCTACCTATCAGGTGCCAGTGGAAGTCAGCCATGACCGTGGTCTTTTTCTAGCTATACGCTGGCTAATAACTTCAGCCAAGTCAAGGGCAGGTAAATCTATGGCCGAGAAACTGGCAGCTGAACTTAGTGATGCTTCAAAGGGACAGGGGACAACTATTAAGAAGCGTGAGGATACTCATAGAATGGCTGAGGCTAATCGAGCCTTCGCCCACTATAGATGGTAAGGGGTTATCAATCATTAGGTCCAATGTTATAGAAAAAAGCCCAGTATCAATAACATTTCAGGTAGAGGGTAGGACTGTGCCTAGGAGTTTTCCGTTAGACCGCATACGCAATATAGGTATCATCGCTCACATTGATGCCGGTAAAACCACCGTCACCGAGAGGATACTATATTATACCGGCCGCACCTATAAGATTGGTGACGTGGACGAAGGAACGACAGTGATGGATTGGATGGCGCAGGAAAGGCAGCGTGGCATTACTATCACGGCGGCGGCCACAACCTGTCATTGGCAGAATCATCGCATCAATATTATTGATACTCCAGGGCACGTGGATTTTACTGCTGAGGTAGAGCGTAGTCTCAGAGTGCTGGATGGCGGGGTGGTAGTTTTCGACGGAGTGGCTGGAGTTGAGGCTCAGTCAGAGACAGTATGGCGTCAGGCTGACAGATACCATGTGCCCCGGATTTGCTTCATTAATAAAATGGACCGAGTCGGTGCCAATTTTAACCGAACTCTATCTATGATTGAGGAGCGACTGCATGCCACCCCCCTGCCAATACAACTGCCTTTAGGCGGTGAAGCTTCGTTTGAGGGCATTATTGACTTGATAGAGAACAGAGCTTGGAGTTTTGACGGCGACCCTGATTCAGAACCGATAGAGGTAGCTATCCCTGAGTCAGAGCAGACAATATGTAGTACATGTCATCAGGCACTAATTGAAAAATTGGCTGAACACGATGACCAGATTATGACAGCTTATCTTGAGGGTAGTAGTATTACTACTGCTGAGTTAAGACTAGCAGTAAGAAGGATAACCCTGGCGACTAAAGGGGTACCAGTTCTCTGCGGCAGTGCCCTGAGGAATAAGGGTATCCAGCCATTACTAGACGCTATTGTAAGCTACCTTCCATCCCCATTAGACATGCCGCCAGTGAGGGGGGTTGACACCAAGAAGAGAGTTGAAGTCCACCGCCTCGCCAAAGATGAGGCACCCTTTTCCGCACTGGCTTTTAAGGTGGTTTCTGACCCCTTTGTCGGCAGACTAGTCTATTTTAGAGTGTATTCTGGCAAGGTGAAGGCAGGAGCACAGGTATTTAACTCAACCAGAGGTGAGAGAGAGCGCATTGGGCGACTACTGCTGATGCACGCCAATCGGCGTGAGGAGGTAGTTGCGGCTGACACTGGAGCTATTGCGGCTACACTGGGTCTCAAGAACACCCTCACTGGCGATACCCTGTGCGATTCGGCTAATCCGGTGCTTCTGGAATCAATCCGTTTCCCTGAACCAGTGCTCTCGGTTGCCATTGAGCCTAAAACCAGGGCTGACCAGGACAAGATGGCGGAAGCCCTAAACCGGCTGGCTGATGAGGACCCAACCTTTAAGATAGATTACAACCAGGAAACAGGGCAGACAGTTATTTCCGGTATGGGTGAACTTCACCTAGAAGTCATCATAAGCCGGTTATTCAGTGAATTTAGGGTGGGGGCAAAGGTGGGTAAGCCACGGGTTGCCTATAGGGAGACCATTACCATCCCGGCCAAAGCTGAAGGAAGACTTGTACGACAAACTGGAGGCCGTGGTCAGTATGGACATGTCTGTATTGAGATTGAACCACTGGAGCGCGGCGGTGGCTTTCAGTTTATTGACCGGATTAAGGGTGGGATTATACCCAAGCCATTTATTTTCGCCGCCGAGGCTGGTATTAAAGAGGCGCTGGATACCGGGGTATTTGCTGGCTATCCCTTGGTCGATATCAAGGTAACCCTCTATGATGGTAGCTACCATGAGGTTGATTCTTCGGAGTTAGCCTTTAAGATGGCCGGCTCAATGGCGCTAAAGAATGGTGTGGCTAAAGCCAAACCTACCCTGCTGGAGCCGATTATGAATCTGGAAGTGGTTACTCAAGGACAATTTCTGGGTGATATAACCGGTGACCTCACCTCCAGAAGGGGACATATTGAGGCTATCGAGACGCAATATGCCGAAATGTGTACTATTCGCGCTCTTATACCCTTAGCTGAAACCTTTGGCTACGCCACCAGCCTCAGGTCACTAACCCAGGGTAGAGCCAATCATTCTATGGAATTTTGTCGCTATGAGCAACTACCAGCAGAACTAATGGCTCAGATTACTGATAAGGTATGGGTAAGAAGATAAGGCAATTGAATCTAGACTCAGCGAGGTCTTTATATGCCTAAACCAAAGATTCGCATCAGACTAAAGGGCTTTGACCATAAAATACTTGACCAATCTGCCCTGCAGATAGTAGAGGCAGCGGAGCGAACTGGTGCAGTTGTCTCTGGACCAGTGCCTCTGCCAACTCACATTCAAAAGTTTAGTGTCATCCGCTCCCCGTTTATCGATAAAGACTCGCAGGAGCAATTTGAAATTCGAACCCATAAACGTCTTATTTATATTGTGGAGATGACTTCTAAGACTATAGATGCCCTGACCAGGCTGAACCTACCAGCCGGGGTTGATATAGATATCAAGATATAATAAGTGTTTTAATGGCTAAGTATAGGGTGCTAAAGATATGATTCAAGGTATTATCGGCCGAAAGCTGGGCATGACCCAGATATTTGGCGAGGATGGTAAAGCTGAGGCAGTAACTGCTATTGAGGCTGGTCCGTGCGCAGTAATACAGGTTAAAACGGTGGCCAAGGAGGGATATAATGCCGCTCAGCTTGGTTTTAGTGAGGCCAAGCGGCTCAAGTCCCCCCAGAGAGGGCACCTCAAAGGTTTAGGCCAGTTTAAGTATCTTCGGGAACTCAGGGTAGACGATGCCGAAGCTATTAAGGTGGGGGATAGGGTTGATGTTAGCCTGTTTAAGGACGGTGACCTGGTTGATATTACTGGGATATCAAAGGGTAAGGGCTTTGCCGGCGTAGTAAAGCGCTATCATTTTGCTGGCGGTCCCAAAACGCACGGGCAATCAGACCGGCACCGTGCCCCAGGCTCAATAGGGGCTACTACCTCGCCGGGTAGAGTATTTAAGGGGCAGCGTATGCCAGGACATATGGGCAGTAGCCGAGTGACGGTACGTCACCTAGAGGTGTTTGCCGCTGACCCCACCCGTAACCTGTTGCTGGTTAAGGGGGCAGTGCCTGGAGCTAGGAATGGGCTACTACTAATAAGGAAATCGGTTAGGGGGAAGTAACAAGGTGCAAGTTCCAGTTTACAGCCTGGCTGGTGAGGTAGTGGAAGATATTGAGATAAGTGACGAAGTTTTTGCCGTGCCGTTTAATCAGGCAGTGGTCCACCAAGCGATGGTACGACAACGAGCCAATGCTCGTCAGGGGACGGCTAGTACTAAAACCAGGGGGGAGGTTTCTGGTAGCACCAGGAAGCTATTTCGTCAGAAAGGCACTGGACTAGCCCGGGCTGGCAGACGCAGTTCACCACTGCGCCGGGGAGGTGGCATCGCTTTTGGTCCTCGGCCAAGAGACTACCAGCAGGCGATGCCGAAGAAGATGCGCCAGCTAGCCCTAAGGTGTGTCCTCTCAGCTAAGGCTGGGGATGGAGAGCTAATGATTCTGGACGAGTTAAAGGTTCCCGAACCCAAGACTAGGGAGATGGTACGGATTTTGGCAACACTGGGGGTGGACTCCTCGGCTCTTATGGTTATTGATGAGCCAGAAGAGAGCGTAGTTAAGTCGGCTCGTAACCTGGTAGGAATTAAGACCCTGCCGGCCAACCTACTCAATGTGGTTGATATCCTCTCCTATAAGAGGTTGTTGATGACGGTAGCTGCCGTGCGGAAAGTTGAGCAGCTATGGGGAAAGAAGGCTCAAGGAGGAAGCAGTGCACCTCTACGAGGTATTGCGCCGTCCACTAATAACTGAGAAGAATACCATGCTTCAAGCCCAGGGGAAGTATGTCTTTGAAGTAGCTGAAGAGGCTAATAAGCACCAGATTAAGCAGGCTGTGGAAAAGGCATTTAAAGTCAAGGTGGTGTTAGTTAACGTGATGACTGTTCCCGGTAAGACAAAAAGGGTGGGGAGACGAATGGTGTTAACCCCATCTCATAAAAAGGCGATTGTCACACTGAAATCAGGAGATAAGATTGAACTCTTTGAAAGTGTTTAAAATAAAAGGGAAAGTTTGAAGGGGCAAAGCCCCTTCAAGAACCACTCTTCCCCCCTCTCTTTCAAAGGAGAGGGAGGATACAAGGGTTAGGGTAATAAGCAATCTTAGACTGTTACGAAACTATGAAATATAAATGCTGAGGAAGGAGAAGCCCAGGTGGCATTAAAGGTATATCGTCCCACTTCTCCCGGCAGACGGGGTATGAGCGGCTCTACCTTTGAAGAAATAACAAAGGGAAAGCCAGAGAAATCACTGCTCTCACCCCTTAAAAGGAGGGCGGGGCGTAATATTCAGGGGAAAATAACTGTTCGACACCGCGGTGGTGGCGCCAAGCGCAGACTCCGTATTATCGACTTCAAACGGGACAAGTTCGGTGTTCCGGGCAGGGTGGCAGCTATTGAATATGACCCTAACCGTTCGGCAAATATTGCTCTTATTTACTATGCCGATGGGGAAAAACGTTACATCCTTGCCCCATCCGAACTTAGCGTCGGGGATGTTATAAAGTCGGGTGATGATGCTGAGGTAAAACCGGGAAATGCCTTACCCTTGAGGCTAATCCCCAGTGGGACTTTAATCCATAATATTGAGATGCAGAGGGGAAAGGGAGGACAATTGGTGCGGAGCGCCGGAGCTGCAGCACAGCTAATGGTAAAGGAGGGTGAATATGCCCTGGTTCGGTTACCATCTAGCGAGGTAAGGCGCATCCGAACCTATTGTCTAGCTACCATTGGTCAGGTAGGGAATATTGACCATCAGAGCATTAATTTGGGCAAGGCAGGTCGTAAACGGTGGTTGGGCTGGCGACCCTCAGTGAGGGGTTCAGCTATGTCTCCCCGTGACCACCCTCACGGTGGTGGAGAGGGCAGGAGTCCGATAGGCATGCCTGGGCCTAAAACACCCTGGGGTAAGCCGGCTCTGGGCTATAGAACTCGAAAACCCAAGGCTTCAGACAAGATGATAGTGAAACGTCGAGAAAAGTAGGCAAGGAGACGAAATGTCAAGGTCAACTAAAAAGGGACCAGCCGTTGATGCTAAACTGCTAAAGAAGGTAGAGGCGCTCAACCGCTCTGGTCAGAAGGCAGTGATAAAAACCTGGGCACGAGCCTCCACTATCTTGCCCCAGATGGTGGGGCTTACCATCGCCGTTCATGACGGCAGGAGACATGTACCTATCTATATCACGGAGAATATGGTGGGGCACAAGTTGGGTGAGTTTGCCTTAACTAGAACCTTCAGGGGGCACACATCTAAGGCAGAAAGAACTCCTCAGGTAAGAAGAAAGTAGGCTAGACGAGGTATAGCATGGAAGTAAGGGCAATAGCTAAAGACACCGGCATATCGCCCCGTAAGGTGCGCCTACTAGTAGATATGGTGCGGGGCAAGAGAGTGGATGAGGCGTTGACTATACTCCAGTTTGCCTCTAGCCCGGCAGCTCGAGTGGTAGCCAAGGTGGTGAAGTCAGCGGCGGCTAATGCCGAGAACAATTTCCAGATGACCCCCTCAGATTTAATGATTGTCGGTATTTTTGCCGATAAGGCACGAACTTTAAAGAGGTTTCGACCTCGGGCACGGGGCAGGGCCACCCCCATCCTTAAACGTTCTAGTCATATTACAGTTATTGTTGCTGAGCAGGAGAAACAAATTGGGTCATAAAGTCCATCCCCTGGGTTTTAGAATTGGCGTCATATACGATTGGCAAGCCAAATGGTATGCCGATAAACATTTTATTGATAATCTGCAGGAGGATATCAAGCTCCGGCAGGTTATTCAAGCCAAGTATGCTCAAGCCGGGGTCTCGCTAGTGGAGATAGAGCGCCAGACAAATGAGGTGTCAATAACCATCCACACTGCCTGGCCCGGTGTTGTCATCGGGCGGGGGGGACAACGGGTTGATGAAATGAGGCTTTACCTTGAGAATCTTATCAGAAAGAGGGTGCGACTCACCATCCGGGAGATCCAGCAGCCTGAACTTGATGCTTACTTGGTAGCTAGGACGATAGCGGAACAGATTGAGCGCCGGGTGGCTTACCGGCGGGCGATAAAGCAGGCAATTTTCCGCACCATCCAAGCCGGGGCTAAAGGAGTGAGGGTTAGTTGCGCTGGTAGATTAGGTGGTGCCGAGATAGCTCGCCGCCAGACTATGCATCAGGGACGAGTACCCCTGCATACACTTCGGGCTGATATTGATTATGGCTTTACTGAGGCACGTACCACTCTGGGCCGGATAGGGGTAAAGGTGTGGATATATAGGGGGGACATTCGTCCTGAACCTAAGGTGGAGGAAATGCCGGCTGAACCCGTAGTCAGTGAGCGGGAAGAGGTAGCCCCACCAGCCAAACCAGAAGAAAAGGCGGCTAAACCAGCGGCACGAAAAAGACGGCCAACACCAGCCGCTGAACCAGAGGAGAAACCGGCTGAACCTGTAGTCAGTGAGCGAGAAGAGGTAGCCCCACCAGCCAAACCAGAAGAAAAAGCAGCTAAACCAGCGGCACGAAAAAGACGGCCAACACCAGCCGCTGAACCAGAGGAGAAACCGGCTGAACCTGTAGTCAGTGAGAAGAAAGAGGTAGCACCACCAGCCAAACCAGAAGAAAAGGCGGCTAAACCAGCGGCACGAAAAAGACGGCCAACACCAGCCGCTGAACCAGAGGAGAAACCGGCTGAACCCGTAGTCAGTGAGCGGAAAGAGGTAGCACCACCAGCCGCTGAACCAGAAGAAAAAGCAGCTAAACCAGTAGCACGAAGAAGAACACGGCCAACACCGGTTGCCGAACCAGAGGAGAAGGATGTTACAGCCGAAACGGGTGAAATACCGCAAGAGTCATAAAGGACATCGCCGGGGTAGAGCCCAGGCGGGGAATATAATCGTTTTTGGCGATTTTGGCTTGCAGGCGCTGGAGTCTGCCTGGATTACTAGCCGACAAATTGAAGCGGCACGGCGCGCTATTACCCATCACATTCGTCGTGGCGGCCGCGTTTGGGTTCCCATTTTCCCGGATAAACCAGTTACCAAGAAGCCGGCGGAGACCCGTATGGGTGGGGGTAAGGGTCCCCCAGACCATTGGGTAGCCGTGGTTAAACCGGGAAGAATTCTATTTGAAATGGCGGGTGTTGGACAAGAAGTAGCCAAAGAGGCGATGCGCTTAGCTTCGCACAAGCTCCCAATAGCCACCAGATTTGTGGTACGGGAAGTCGGTGTTGCCGTTAGTAGCGAGGCGTAAATAAGGGGGCTTAAGTTGAAGGTTGAGGAAATTCGAGCGCTTAATTCTGAGGAACTGGTAAAGCAATTGGAGGAAGCTCATCAGGAGCTGCTTAACCTTCGCTTTCGCTTAGCTACCAGGCAATTGGTGAACCACCGCGAAATCCCCAGAGTCCAAAAGAGTATTGCTAGACTGAAGACCATAATCAGGGAGAGGGAGCTAGGTATAAAGCAACCGGGAAAATCAAAGGTTGCCTAGCGAAGCATGGAGGTAGGTTTAAGCTATGGAGAGCAAGCACAAAACTAGAATTGGTTGCGTAGTGAGTAATAAGATGGATAAGACAGTGGTAGTGGCAGTAGAAACATCCAGGCACCATCCGTTATATAAGAAGGCTATCAAGAGAACAGTTAAGTATAAAGCTCACGACGAAAATAATGAGTGCGGGCTAGGAGATATAGTCAGGATTGTAGAAACTCGCCCCTTATCCAGGCACAAGCGGTGGCGAGTAGCCGAGATAATAACCAAGAGAGAGGTAGTAGAGATTCAGCCTAGAGAAATAAGCTGAAATTAGTTGTAGGTAGACTGATATGATTCAATCCTATACCAGACTTAAGGCAGCTGATAATACTGGAGCCCGACAGCTTATGTGTATTGGCGTATTGGGCGGCACCAGGAAGAAATACGCTCGGGTGGGTGATATCATTGTGGCTTCAGTCAAACGAGCCATCCCCGGGGCAGGGGTGAAGAAGGGGGATGTGGTCAGAGCAGTTATCATTAGAACCGCTCAGCCATATCGGCGCCCCGATGGCTCCTGTATTAGGTTTGATGAAAATGCTGCCGTAATTCTTACTGATAAGAACAACCCTAAGGGAAGCCGAATCTTTGGGCCGGTAGCCAGGGAGCTGAGGGAGAAAAACTTTACCAAGATTATATCTCTGGCACCTGAAGTTCTGTGAGGCAGTTAGGCTATGAAGATTAGAAAGAACGATACTGTGATGGTGATTGCCGGTAAAGATAAGGGCAAAACGGGCAAGGTACGTTTTGCTTACCCTAAGAAAGAGCGGATAATGGTTGAGGGTATCAACTTTATTAAACGGCATGTTAGGGCAAGGGGAAGGGTTAGGCAAGCCGGCATAATACAGCTTGAGGCGCCAATTCCTGTGTCAAATGTTATGCTACTGTGCAGTAGGTGTAATCGTCCTACCCGAGTTGGCTTTCACTTTTTAGAGGATGGCCGGAAAGTTCGGGTTTGCAACCGATGCTCTGAGGTAATTGATTAAATGTCGCGACTGAAGGAAAGGTACAAACAAGAGGTTATTCCTAGTCTGATGAAGCTTTGTGGGTACCAGAATATAATGCAGGTACCGCGGCTAGATAAGGTGGTGCTTAATATTGGCTTGGGTGAGGCAGTTCAGAATGCTAAGGCTCTGGAAGCGGCGGAGAGAGACCTGACAGCTATTTCAGGACAGCACCCGGTAATCACCCGTGCCAAGAAGTCTATTGCTGCCTTTAGGTTGAGGGCAGGGATGCCTATCGGACTCAAGGTAACCCTACGGGGAGAGCGAATGTATGACTTTTTTGACAAGCTGGTGAATGCTGTTTTACCCCGTATGCGCGAGTTTCAAGGGGTTTCTAGCAACTCCTTTGCTGGCCGGGGAAACTATACTCTGGGGCTTAAGGAACAAATTATCTTTCCGGAAGTAGATTATGACAAAATAGACAAGGTGCGAGGGCTAGAAGTGTCAATTATCACTACCGCCAAAACCGATGAAGAGGGCAAACACCTGCTAGAATTATTAGGTATGCCCTTCGCTAAGGACTAGAGAGAGCGGAATGGCTAAGAAATCAAAAATCGCAAAGTGGCAGCGCCCGGCCAAATACACGGTGCAACAGCATAACCGATGTTACCTGTGTGCCCGACCTCGTGCCTCTATCCGTAAGTTCGGGCTTTGCCGAATTTGTTTTCGTAAGTTGGCTCTTGCTGGCCAGATTCCGGGAGTGAAAAAATCAAGCTGGTAAATTATTATAGAGGAAGTAGGCGATGACTATCTCTGACCCAATTGCCGATATGCTAACTAGAATACGCAATGCCATTATGGCACGGCACGATTTTGTGCTAGTGCCAGCGTCGAGGATGAAGCTCTCCATTGCTAGAATCCTCAGGGAGGAGGGTTTCATTAGCGATTATGAGGTGCTTAGGGGCAAGCCGCAGCGGGTAATTAAAATTTACCTTAGATACGGTGATAAAAAGCAGTCCCTCCTTTCTGGGCTGGAGCGAGTAAGCAAGCCTGGACTGAGGGTACACGTCCAGCGCCAAGAAATCCCTCGGGTTTACGGGGGTACAGGCATTGCTATTGTTTCTACATCTAAGGGTGTGATGACCGGACAACGGGCCTGGCGCCAAGGGCTTGGGGGTGAACTTTTATGCTGTGTATGGTGAGTAAGTCTTGGGGTTATAAAAATGTCTAGAGTGGGACGAATGCCGATACCTGTGCCAGAGGGGGTAGTAGTGGATATTAAACCGGGTGAGGTAACTGTAACCGGGCCCAAAGGGCAGCTTAGCCGCCGTTTCAACCCAGATATGTCCATAGCCCTAAACAACGACAGCCTGATAGTGTCACGACCTAGTGATAGCAAGGGGCACCGTTCCTTACACGGACTGACACGAAGCCTTTTGGCCAACATGGTGGAAGGGGTAACTAGTGGCTTTGAGAAGAGTCTGGAAATAGTGGGTGTGGGTTACCGGGCGGAAAAGGCAGGAGATAAACTGATAATTCATGTCGGATATTCGCACTCGGTAGAGGTGTTACCACTACCCGGCGTGTCCCTAGCAGTAGAGGGAGCCAATCGCATTAAGGTTACTGGGATTAGTAAGGAAGTGGTTGGCGAGATGGCAGCTAAAATCCGAGCTATCCGTCCCCCGGATGCTTATAAGGGTAAGGGTATTAGGTACGCTGGGGAACTAGTCCATCTTAAAGCCGGTAAAGCCGGGAAAGCTATCGGTAAGAAGTAATATGGCGAAGGATGAACCGAGAGTAGCTCGTCGGAGAAGACATAAACGAGTCCGAGCCAAGGTGGAGGGTACCACCTCTAGACCTCGGCTATGTGTCTTCCGTAGCTTGAACCATATATACGCTCAGGCTATTGATGACTCAAATGGACATACGCTGGCTTCTGCCTCAACCCTTGAGCCAGAGATAAAAAGTGAGGCAGTGGGTAAAGTCAAGACAGGTAAGGCAGAGCTGGTTGGTTCTCAGGTAGCTAAGCGAGCACTAAGTAAAGGGATAAATCAGGTAGTTTTTGACCGTGGTGGATATAAATATCACGGCCGGGTTAAAGCCCTGGCTGAAGCAGCTCGACAGGCGGGACTAAAATTTTAAATCAAGGGAAGCTTGAAGGGGGTAAGATTGATAAACAATCTCAAGATTGACCCAACCGAGTTGACACTGACCGAAAAGCTAATCAATGTTAACCGGGTGGCTAAGGTGGTAAGCGGAGGTAAGCGACTTAGTTTTAGCGCCTTGGTGGTAACTGGAGATGGCAATGGTCATGTCGGTATAGGCATGGGCAAGGCCACTGAAGTGCCAGGAGCGATTAACAAGGCCGGAGCTATCGCCAGAAAGAATCTGATTAAAGTACCATTAGCTGGCACCACTATTCCCCACGAAATAACGGTTAAATTTGGAGCCGCTAAGGTCTTGTTAAAACCGGCGGCACGCGGTACCGGTATTATTGCTGGGGGTAGTACCCGGGCTGTGCTCGAGGCAGCCGGGATTAAAGATGTCCTTACCAAATCATTAGGTAGCTCTAATCACATTAATGTGGCTAAGGTAACAATGCTTGCCCTCAGCCAGCTTAGAGACCCAAAAGAAGAGCTGGCTAGGCGCAAGTCGGCTAAAGTTGAGAAAGCAGAGGGTGATGGCTAAGCTACGTATTACCTGGGTCAAAAGTGGTATTGGTTATGTTGAGGTCCAGAAGAGAACCTTGAAGGCTCTGGGTCTTCATCGGCTAAATCAGAGCGTTATCCATAACGACTGTGCTTCGATACGAGGCATGGTTAATCAGGTAAAACATCTAGTCAAGGTGGAGGAGGCAAACTCGTGAGGCAGGATGAACTTTCCCCAGCTCCAGGCTCTAAGAAGTCCCGGAAGCGGGTGGGGCGAGGGGATGGTAGTGGGCACGGCACCTATTCGGGGCGAGGCTGCAAAGGACAGAAGTCTCGTTCTGGTCATAAGATGCGTCCCGGCTTTGAAGGTGGGCAGTTGCCGTTAATTAAACGCCTACCGCAAAAGCGCGGCTTTATCAATATCTTTAGGACCGAGTACAGCATTGTTAATATAAGTAAACTCAATATCTTTGAACCTGGAAGTGAGGTAACACCAGACAAGTTGGTAGCCGCAAGAATAGTGAAATCTCTACGTCACCCGATTAAGATTTTGGCTGACGGTGATATTAATCGTCCGCTGGTGGTAAAGGCAAACAAATTCTCGGCAGCGGCTAAAGCTAAGATAGAGGCAGCCGGGGGCCAAGCTGAGGAGGTGGGGCATGCGGCCGCGGCAAACTAAACCAAGACTGCTTCGGGCAATGATTGATGCCTTCAGCCTACCTGACCTGAGGCGCCGGATTCTTATCACCCTGGGTATTCTGGTAGTCTTCCGCTTTGTAGCTCACGTGCCGGTTCCTGGAGTAGACCTTGCGGCACTAGACCAGTTTTTCCAGGGTAATGCCTTGCTGGGTATGCTTGACATGTTCAGTGGTGGTGCCATGAGGCGCTTCAGTGTAGCAGCCATGGGGGTTTACCCCTATATAACGGCGTCAATTATTATGCAGCTACTAGTGCCGGTTATCCCCAGACTGCAAGCCATCTCCCAGGAAGGAGAAACCGGCCGGCACAAGATTAATATGATTACCCACTGGTTGACCGTGCCTATGGCTGGTCTTGCCGGTTACGGACAACTAGTTTTCCTCCAGCGGCAGGGCATTGTCGCTACCGTGGACGTGCTGCCAACCATAGCTATTGTACTATCCATGGTAGCTGGCACCATGTTCTTAATCTGGCTAGGTGAGCGTATCACCGAATACGGTATTGGTAATGGCATATCAATAATAATCTTTGGCGGCATCGTGGCTGGCTTACCTCAAATGATTGGTCAGGGTTTTTTGGCCAGGGAGCAACAGTTTTGGGGTCTAGCATTTTATATTCTTATTGCCTTAGCCACTACGGTGGTAATAGTCATCTTTACTGAAGCGCACCGCCGTATTCCGGTACAATACTCTCGTAGCGTATTTCGTGGTGGTCGGATGTATAAGCAATCAGGCTCAACCCATATCCCACTTAGGGTAAACACCGCCGGGATGATACCCCTTATCTTTGCTATGTCTCTGGTACTCTTCCCGAGCATGATAGCCAGTTATTTTGCCAATCCACCCGGAGCCGACCCTAATTTTGCTAACATTATTATGAATCTGTTTGACGCTAACGCAGCTTTACCTTTGGGTCTAGTCTACTGGGGTCTGTTTTTCCTGCTGACGCTGGGCTTTGCCTTCTTCTATACCATGGTGATTTTTGGGCAACAGGACCTGCCCGGCGTCCTGCAGAGACAGGGAGGCTTTGTTCCTGGTATTCGCCCCGGTAAAAACACCAAGGAGTATCTTGACAAGGTTATAAAACATATCACCTGGGCAGGAGCTCTCTTTCTTGCCTCGGTGGCAGTAATGCCCTTCTTGATGCGAGAGGTTACCAATGTTCAGGCGATACAGCTATCTAGTATGGGCATGCTTATTGTGGTTGGCGTGGTTTTGGATACTATGAAGCAGATAGAAGCACAATTAGTAATGCGGCGCTATGAAGGTTTTATAAAATAGAGTAAAGGTGTATATTATCTTTCTGGGTGCTCCTGGAGCAGGCAAAGGAACGCAAGCGGCTACAGTGGCTCAGAAGCTGAATCTAGCTCATATTGCCACTGGCGACCTGTTTCGGCAGGCGGTAGAGAGGGGAACCGAGCTGGGAGTAAAAGTTAAGTCTTATATGGAGAAGGGGATGCTAGTTCCTGATGAGATAACTATACAAATGGTTTTAGAGCGCTTGGTAGCCTCTGATTGTGAAAGCGGGGTAATTCTGGACGGCTTTCCCCGAAATCTCAGGCAGGCAAAGGCATTGGATAGCGCTTTAGCCCAGCAGGCTAGGGCGATAGATAAGGTGGTATACATCACGGTACCTGAGGAGGAGCTTCTCCGGCGCTTGAGTGGGCGCTGGCTTTGTCGCCAATGTCAAGCACCGTACCACGCCACTGATTCCCCGCCTAAGGTTTGGGGGAAGTGTGACCATTGCGGTGGTGAACTGTATCAGCGCCCTGATGATACTCCACAAACAGTTAGAGAGCGGTTACAGGTCTATTTTGCCAAGACGGCTCCCCTAGTTGATTATTATAACCAGTCAGGTAAGCTACTGGAGGTGGATGGAGCGGGAGAGAAAGCCGAGGTGAGTAGGAGAATAGTTAGGGCTATTCATGGTAGCTTAGCCGCTAGCTAATATGCATAAAATAGTAACTAGATGAGCATAATTATCAAATCAAAGCAAGAGATAGCGACTATGCGGCAAGCCGGTAGAATTGTGGCCATAGTGTTGGAGGTGTTGACCAGGCAGGTGAGACCAGGGATAAAAACCAAGGACTTGGATATTATGGCGGCTAGAGAGATAGAAAGGCTAGGAGCCAAGCCCTCGTTTAAGGGCTACCGGGAGTTCCCGGCTAATCTCTGTACTTCAGTAAATGATGAGATTGTGCATGGGATTCCCGGGGAGCGCATTCTAGATGAGGGAGATATTGTCTCTCTTGACCTAGGAGCCATTTTTATGGGTTTTCATGGTGATGCTGCCGTGACCGTGGGTGTTGGCAAAATTAGTTCACCAGCTAGGCGGCTTCTGGAAATTACTGAAGGCGCTCTAAAGGCTAGCATGGCTGCTGCCCGGGCCGAGGCAAGACTGGGAGATATTTCATCGGCCATCCAAAATTATGCTGAGTCAAGGAACTATTCGGTAGTGCGCGAGTATAGTGGGCACGGTATTGGTCGGGAGCTACATGAGGAACCACAAATACCCAACTTTGGTTTACCCGGAACTGGACCGGTGCTAAAAAGGGGTATGACCTTCGCTCTGGAACCAATGGTAAATGCTGGCGACTGGCACACTCGGCTTGGTGATGACCACTGGACGGTGTTTACTGCCGATGGGAGTCTTTCCGCCCACTTTGAACATACCATAGTCATTACCGAGGCTGAACCAGAGGTGCTGACTACTGTATAAGACGTATGGCTAAGAAGCAGACTATAGAGGTTGAGGGGACAGTGGTAGAGCCGCTGCCCAATGCTATGTTCCGTGTGGAGCTGCCTAACGGGCATAGGGTGCTGGCTCATATTTCAGGTAAGATAAGGCTACATTATATTAAAGTATTGCCCGGCGATAAGGTGCTGGTCGAGCTTTCTCCCTATGACCTGAGTCGGGGTCGAATTACCTATCGGTTTAAGTAAATAGTTAAAGAGAGGCTTTAATGAAAGTACGAGCTTCGGTTAAGGTAAGATGTGAAAAGTGCAAGGTTGTAAAGCGGCGAGGGGTAGTTAGGATCATTTGTCCCAACCCAAGACATAAACAGAGGCAGGGTTAATCCTTGTCGCAAGGAGGGCATATATGGCACGCATAGCTGGTGTGGACATACCCAGAAACAAGCATATTGGTATCGCACTGCAATATATTTACGGTATTGGTCCCAGCATAAGCCAGAGAATTTTAGACCAGACCGGCGTTAGTCCTGATATTAAGGTGGGTAACCTTACTGAGGATGAGGTTAACCGTCTTCGCGAGCTTATTGACCGGGAGTATCGGGTTGAGGGCGAACTTAGAAAAGAAGTTAACCTTAACATCAAGCGCCTCATTGAGATTGGCAGCTACCGAGGTATCAGGCATCGTCATGGTCTACCGCTTAGAGGGCAGCGAACCCGAACCAATGCCCGTACTAAACGCGGTCCTCGTAAAACCGTGGCCGGTAGAGGGCAGAGGCGTGGTATGACAAAGAAGTAAGTAATCTTATATTAGGAGGGTAAAATGCCACAAAAGAAGCGAGCTGTGCGAAAGCGATGGGAGCGCAAGTCTGTCCCGGCGGGGAGAGCCTATATTCAATCCACCTTTAATAATACCATAGTTACCCTTACCGACCCCGAAGGGAATGTTATCGCTTGTGGAAGCTCAGGTACTGCCGGGTTTAAGGGCTCGCGCAAAGGCACTCCCTATGCAGCTCAACTGGCCGCCCGTGATGCTGCCCGAAAAGCCAAAGAGCACGGCTTACGGCAGGTAGAGGTTTATGTTAAGGGCCCTGGCAGTGGACGCGAGGCGGCTATCCGTTCTCTCCAGAGTTCAGGCCTTTACATTACCAGCATCAGGGATGTAACCCCTATCCCACACAATGGTTGTCGCCCGCCAAAAAGAAGGCGGGTGTAGGAGGCTAAAGAATGGCAAGGTATACAGCAGCCGTCTGCCGATTATGTCGCCGTAGTGGTGAGAAGCTAATGCTTAAAGGTAGTAAGTGTATCACCAAGTGTGTATTGGATAAGCGGTCCAAGCCTCCGGGACAACAGTTAGGTCGGGGACGGCGTCCTCGGCTTTCTGAGCGTGGCTTGCAACTTCGGGAGAAGCAAAAAGCCCGCTATAGTTATGGACTCTTAGAACGGCAATTTAGGCGACTTTTTGCTACTGCTGAGCGGCAGTCAGGTATTACCGGGGAAAATCTACTAGTGCTACTGGAGAGGCGGCTGGATAATGTGGTATATCGTTTAGGCTTTGCTGACTCCCGTGCCCAGGCTCGCCAGCTAGTTAGGCACGGGCACATTTTGCTCAATGGACGCCAGACTGATATACCCTCCTGTCTGATTAAGGAGGGTGATACCATTAGCTGGAAGCCAACGAGTACCGAAAGCGAGTATTATAAACAACTGGTTAAAGACATTACGAGTAAGCAAGTCTTAAACTGGCTGAGTCTGGATAAGGAGAATCTGGTTGGTCAAGTCCTATCGCTGCCCACGCCTGATGATACTGAGGCTAAATTTGATGGAAAGAGTATAGTTGAATTCTACTCACGATAAGTTAATTGATAAGGAGGGGGCATCTTGTCTCGTCTAGTCATACCTACGATTAAGTGCGTTGAAGCTACAGCTACTTTCGGACGCTTTTTGGCTGAGCCAGTGGAAAAGGGCTTTGGTGTGACCCTGGGAAATTCCTTGCGGCGAGTGCTATTGGGTTACCTTCCCGGGGTAGCCGTAACCTGGGTTAAGATTGAGGGAATGCAACACGAATTCTCTACCATTCCTTATGTGAAGGAAGATACCATTGAGTTCCTGCTTAATGTTAAAGCCTTAAGATTAAGGTCTCTTCCCGGCCAACCAGGCAAGTTAACACTGGAGGTGGAGGGAGAGGGGCGGGTTTGTGCCGCTGACATTAACCCCTCGGCTGACTTTGAAATTGTCAACCCTGAGCTTCACCTGGCTACCTTGGATTCGCCTGAAGCCAGACTTTATGTGGAGTTTAACGTGGACCTGGGCGAAGGCTATAGGCAGGCTGAGTCCAGTGATAATCTACCGGTGGGGGCTATCCCAGTGGACGCCATTTTTAGCCCAGTACGTAAGGTTAATATTGCCGTCGAGCCAACCCATATTGGTCGGGAGACTAGCCGGGAACGGTTATGTCTGGAGATATGGACAGATGGAACAATATCGCCGGTAGACGCCATCAGCCTCGGAGCTGAGATTTTGATACAGCAGCTCTCCCCGTTTGTTGATTATGCCAAGGTTTCCCAGATAGAGGAGGAGAAAGAGCTCATTCGGCTATCAATCCCTGATGAACAATATAATACGCCGTTAGAGCAACTAGACTTATCAGTACGTACTATTAACGCCTTAAGACGCAGTGGCATTACTACAGTGGGAGAACTTATAACTAGAGGGGAGAAGGAGTTGCTTTCAATACGGAATTTTGGGCAGAAGTCTAAACAAGAGCTAGATGAGCGTCTCAAGGCATTAGGTCTGTCTCTGACTCCCGAGATTGAAGAGGAGAAAGAGCATGAGGCATAGAGTAGCCGGTAGGACGCTAGGTAGAGCTACCGGTCACCGTAGAGCACTGTATCGTAACCTGGTGACTGACCTTCTACGGTATGAAAAGATTACTACTACCGAAGCCAAAGCCAAAGAGGTGCGTGGCCTGGCAGAGAAGATGATTACCCTGGGTAAGGAGGGTGGACTTCACTCACGTCGCCAAGCACTATCATTTATTTTAGATAAGAAAGTAACCGAAAGGGTATTTGCTGAGCTTGCCCCAAGGTATGGTGAGCGCCCTGGTGGATATACCCGGATTACTAAATTAGGACCTAGGTTGGGTGACGGAGCCCCTATGGTTCGGCTTGAACTGGTATGATGTCCACCGGCCACTGTCTGGGATTAAGGAAGGGCGTCCTTGGCAACAATCACCAAGATGGTATTAATTATGGAGTATAATGGCACCAACTACCATGGCTTCCAATTGCAGGCTAATCGGCCCACCATCCAAGGGGAGATAGAGAAAGCTCTGTGGAAGCTTACTGGGGAGAAGCGTCGGGTGATGGCGGCTAGCCGAACTGATGCCGGTGTCCATGCTCGGGGACAGGTGGTTAGCTTCCGGACTGGGTCGTCTCTCCCGCCACAGACTTTTATTAACGGGCTAAATCATTATTTACCTAGGGATATTGCGGTTAAGGCAGCGTATAGAGTAGGCGATTCCTTTAATGCTAGGCGGGATGCCCTTAGCCGGGAATATAGCTACTACATATTAAATAGTTTTGCCCGGTCTCCTATCTGGGAAGGCTTCGCTTACCTGGTTTCGGGTCACCTGGATACTACCGCTATGAATCAGGCATGTCAGGCACTCATCGGTGAGCACGACTTCGCCTCATTCGTGACCTGCATCGGGGCTGGTACAAAAAGCACGGTTCGGCATGTATATAGAGCAGAATTAGAGAAGGCTGGGGAACTAGTTATTTTCAATATGGTGGCCAACTCCTTCTTACCCCACCAGGTGCGCAATAATATAGGTGCCCTAATTAGAGTTGGCTTGGATAAGATGACCATCGACGAGTTTGGTAACCTAATTGAGGCTAAACAACCAGGGATGGCTGGGCCAACAGCTCCGGCTTGTGGGCTATATCTAATGCGGGTAAATTATCCACACCCTTGGGAGAGATATAATGAAAACCTATAGCACTAAGGCATCTGATATTAAGCGAGAGTGGCATGTTATTGATGCTTCAGACAAAGTTTTGGGTCGGCTAGCCACTCAAGTAGCTAGCTTGCTTATGGGTAAGCGTAAACCAATATTCAGCCCTAACCTGGATACCGGCGATTTTGTGGTGGTTATTAATGCTGAGAAGGTTCGTGTTACCGGTAACAAGACCAAGCAGAAGGTCTATTACCGACATTCAGGATATCCCGGGGGACTGAAGAGTATCAATTTGGAGAAAATGATGCAGACTCACCCTACCCGGGTGATTGAGCATGCGGTCAAGGGCATGTTGCCCCACAACCGGCTAGGTGCTAAAATGTTTAAGAAGCTGAGGGTCTACGCTGGTGATACCCATCCTCACCCAACCAAGGCCAAGTCTGGCTCAACCGAGGTAGTAACTAAAGAGAGTTAAAGAGAGGGATAGGGTTCAAATGGAAAAGCAGGCTTATTTTTATGGGACAGGGCGACGCAAGACGGCAGTGGCGCAGGTAAGAGTGCTACCCGGTAGTGGGGCTATTATTATAAATGGTACCCCATACGAGGAGTTGTTTCCCCGCCTTGAGCACCGCCGAATTATCATGCAACCCCTTCTGGTTACCGAGAACACCAGTAAGTATAATGTGGTGGTTAAGGTAAACGGCGGCGGCATATCGGGGCAAAGTGGTGCCATTTCTCACGGTATTGCCCGAGC
>JAUVZE010000013.1 GCA_030602665.1 Dehalococcoidia bacterium | reverse complement strand
GGGCGGAGCGCGGTACTCACTGTAAAGAAAGGCTTCTATAGAAACAGCACCTACGGCTTCTCTCTCAGTTACCCATCTTCTTGGACAACAGAGGAAACAGGGGAGCGCGCCCCCATCATTGAGATACAGGGCTTTGGTGGGCTGCCAATAGTGCGTGTTTTCCTTAGTTACCTCCCTGAGGTGATATCTTGCCAAGAACATGGCTCTTCGTTTGCCACTGATGTCGAGGAGAGTCCAGACTCCCAGGTAATCTCGGAAGAGGAGGTTACCCTAGCTGATGCTACCCCGGCATACCAAGTGGTTTATCTTATTGCTCAAGAAGATTATGAGGTCAAAGGCAAATACATATGCGTGGTGCGAGGGACCCAAGTCTTTGAAATTCTGGCATTTAGTCTCCGAGATGACTTCGATGCTAACCAGGCTTCCATAGACAATCTCGTCTCCAGCTTTCGCTTGGAGGAACCACACCCCTTTGCCATCTCTCGTCAGGAATCCCTGACCATGTGGGATGTTGGTCCTATAACCCTTGACCCGGCACTGGTGCGAGAAGCCAGGTCAGGAAGGTACATCAGGGAGATATTCAGTGGTCTGGTCACCCTAGACGAAGACCTTCAGGTGGTGCCTGACATCGCTGAGCGATGGAAGGTGAGCAAGGATGGCACCACTTATACTTTCTACCTGCAGAAGGGGGTAAGGTTCCATGATGGCAAGGAGGTTAAAGCTTATGATTTCAAATATTCCTTGGAGCGTGCCTGTGACCCCGAGACCGAATCGCCGACCGCTGAGACCTATCTAGGCGATATTGTCGGCGTCAAAGAGATGCTGGATGGTGAGGCGGAGGAGATAAGCGGGGTAAAGGTTATCGATGACCACACCCTTCAAATCACCATTGACGCACCAAAAGCCTATTTTCTGGCAAAGCTCACCCACTCACCAGCCTTTGTTGTTGATCAGACTAATGTGGAATCAGGCGAAGAATGGTGGCGCAATCCCAATGGAACTGGCGCCTTCCGGCTTAGGCAGTGGGAGGAGGACGAGCTTTTCATTTTGGAGCAAAACGACATTTATTACGGAGAGCTGGCTAAAGTTAAGAATGTTGTCTTCCGGCTATGGGGTGGCATTTCAATGCGGATGTATGAGACAGACGAGATTGATGTTACCCATGTTTACATAGGTGATATTGAACGGGTGCTAGACCCTACCAATCCCCTCAATAAGGAACTAGTTACTGCCCCTGAGCTCAGCCTGTGGTACATTGGCTTCAACGCGACCAAGCCACCCTTTAATGATGCCAAGGTGCGCCAGGCATTCTGTCATGCCATAGATAAGGATAAAATAATTGAGGTGGTGCTCAAGGGTGCAATGGCACGTGCTGATGGCATTCTGCCACCGGGCATGCCTGGTTACAATGAGGGTCTAGAGGGACTAAGCTTCGACGTGGAGAGAGCAAGGGAGTTGATACAGCAGTCAGGGTATGAAGATGTCACTAACCTCCCTCAAATTACCTTCACCACCTCTGGCCGTGGTGCTATCTCTGACCTGAATGAAGCGCTAATAGACATGTGGCGGAAAAACTTAGGGATTGAGGTACAGGTTAGGCAGTTAGAGCCAGATATCTACTTTGAAGTGCTTAAGGAAGAGAAAGATGACATTTACGAGTCTGGTTGGATTGCTGACTATCCCGACCCAGAGAACTTCCTCGACATCCTGTTTCATACCGGGAGCGAGGAAAACACTGGTGAGTATAGCAGCTCTGAGATAGATGTCTTACTTGAGCAGGCACGGGTGGAGCAGGATGCCACTACCCGCATGAGGCTGTACCAGCAAATTGAGCAGACGCTTGTTAATGATGCTGCTTGCCTACCTCTCTACTTTGATGTGAATTATATCTTGGTCAAGCCCTATGTTGAGGGCTTAGTGCTTACGCCAATGGGGATTCTTACCCTGAAGAACGTATCGCTTGAGGAGAGCATGTCCAGCGTGACCCAGGTCGAAGGCGACATCAAAGTACTCTCGACAATGGTTGAGATGGAATTCCCTGATGCGATTACTTTTAATCTGAGAGCTCAAAGCAGTGCCGATGTCAATAGTATCGTTCTTCAGTACAAGGTAAGAAAGATTAGCTTTGCCAGCCTGGTAAGTGAGGCTAGGCCAGAGTTCACACCAGCTCCGGAGGTAAAGACAAGCTGGACATGGGATATGAGGAAGGCTAGTCTGCCACCAGGTGCTGATATTGAGTATAGGTGGATAATAGAGGATGCCACCGGCAGCCGGGAGGAAACTACCTGGGATACCATCAGATTCGGCGATGATCGCTATGGATGGCAGAGTTTAGCAGGTGACAGCGTGACCCTGTTTTGGTACTCTGGTGATCAGTCCTTTGTCCAGGAACTGATGGATGCCGCCCTTGAGGCGCTGGATAAATTAGCTAGAGATACTGGCGCTCATCTTGAACAGCCGGTCAGGATTTATGTCTATGCCAGCTCCCGTGACCTTCGTGGGGCTATGGTATACCCTCAGGAATGGACAGGCGGAGTTGCTTTTACTCAATACGGCATTGTAGCCCTTGGAGTTGATGTAGATAGTCTCACTTGGGGAAAGCAGTCTCTAGCACACGAGTTAGCGCACCTGGTAACATATCAAATGACTTTCAACCCCTACGGTGACCTGCCAACTTGGCTGAATGAAGGACTATCAATGTACGCTGAGGGTGACCTGAGAGGCGACCTTCAGTCAGCATTGACCCAGGCAATCTCTGAAGATAACCTTATCTCGGTGCGGAGCCTAAGTGGAAGCTTCCCAGCCAAGGCTGAGGAGGCTAGGCTCTGCTACGCCCAAAGCTACAGCTTGGTTAACTTTCTTATTCATGACTATGGTAGGGATAGGATGCTTCAGTTGCTGAGCGTTTTCAAGGAAGGCAGTTCTCACGACGACGCCTTGTTGGAGGTATATGGTTTTGACATGGATGGCCTCGATAATTTATGGCGCCAGAGCTTAGGGTTAGGATCACACTCAACGACTATACCCCTGGATTCTACTATCAAATCATTAGTGCTGCAAACAATCGCCACGTAAGATCTGAAGGTCTATCTACGAATCGTGGATTGGTTAACAGTTACTGAAATTCAACAAAAGTTCAAATTGTGCAGTTAGTTAACAAAAGTTTGCGTTGTTACCTCTAAAAGGATTTGCAAATTAACCTAAATGGTCAGGTTTTTGTCGTAATTTAGTTTAATAATAAATCCTTGGCTTTAACATTCTATTCTGTAACAATATCAAAGACAATACTTAAAAAAGGAGGTGATAACCCGGACAAAAAGACCAGCTGCTTCGGCGGATTTTGCTCAGGTCTCCGGGTTAATTCAGCCTCAAAAGTATAAAAAATCCCTGGAAATTGAACTCTTATCTTCTAAGCAAGAGGTGCTTTATAAAACCTCATACTGTCTAGAAAACTGACCGACCTCGTATACCTCTGTACCATCTCGAGGCTCTCCCATCTACCTAAGTCTTTAATAGTCATTGTATCCACTCCGGCCTTACGTAGTAGACATGCAAATGTTCTCCGAAAGGTATGCGGATTACAAGGCAGTCCTGTAGATGCCTCGAGTCTTCGGAGCATAGAGGTAACCCCCCATTGGTTTAGTCCCCAGATGCTACCATTAGGCTGGTACTGCCGAAGCCAGGATTTGAGATATTTCTCTGTTAATTCACCAAAAGCCGCGTATGCCTCTTTCCTGCCTTTACCCAATATCCTGACAGTACGTAATTCCCAATCCATATTTTCTGACTTAATACTGACTAGCTCGGATAACCTCAGGCCACTCTCGGTAAATAGGGCAATTATCGCTTTATCCCGGACTGTTTCAGCCTGCTCAATCAGTAGCTTAACCTGTTCTTTTGTAAGACTGGGCAGTATCGGTTTTCCTAGTATTGGAGCAGCTACTCCAGCAACTGGGTTGGATAACTCATACTCAGTACTCAGCCATCGGTAGAAGACTTTTATAGCCCGGTAAGATGCATGTCGAGTAGCTAGCCCATACTGATTCGGCGGGATTGAGTTCAGATATTTCTCGATGTCCTGCCTGTCCGCATTGAGGTAATTAACAAAGGCGATGAATTTTGATAATCTTTCGCTATAGTATCGTAACGTTCGTGGGCTTACTCCCCTTGCCCGGCGGGATTGCAGGAAGAGATCAAGGTAGTCTTTGTCTGGCTTATTTGGCCTTTCCAGAGTGGCCAAAGCATCAAGCAGTTTTGGGGATGGTGAACGTGTTCCGTGCTTAACTTGTGAGATGAAAGCTTTGCTTAAATTGCTTAACTCCGCTAGCTGTGATACAGTTAATTTGTTAAGCAGTTTGAGCGTGTGTTGCTGACTCTTAATCAGCCGGTTGGAGGTTCGAGTCCTCCGCGGCTCACTCTCAAATTCTTCCATATTGCCGACATTTTGCCGACATGGTCCAGCTTCATCCGAGGTTTCGTAATCGGTTAAAATCTTAAGTGCCTTACCATCAAGCGTACTTTCAAAGCGTTGAGCTGCGACCTCCTGCAACCCACCAACGACATGGGAATACGTATCCAGGGTAACCGCTATGCTGCCGTGACCCAATCGCTCTTGGACTATCTTCGGGTGAACGCCGGCTTTCAGCATCAAAGTGGCATGAGTGTGCCTCAGGTCGTGAAAACGAATATGGGGTAATCTAGCCATGTAGAGGACTTTGCTGAATGTTTTACTGACTGTGCCCGGATCTAGAGGACTCCCGTCAGGGTGAGCGAATAACAAATCACTTTTCTTAAGCACCAATCCTAGTAGTATCTTTTCTGCTTCTTGCCTAGCACGGTATTGAAGTAATAGGTTATTTAGAGTCGGAGGCAGCGCTATCGAACGCCTGCTATGCGAGGTCTTGGTTTCAACCATCTTGCATATACCTCGGCGTTTGTACAATGATTGAACTACATAAAGGGTTGCCGTTTTGAGGTCGACATTGCACCAGTGAAGTCCCAGTAATTCTCCCAAACGCATTCCTGTAAAAAGTGCCGTGCAGTAGATTTCATGGAAGGGCGTCTCTCGGGAGGCTTTGAGAAACTTGGGTACATCTTCAGATGCCATAGTGTTCATACATGTCCGTTTTGGATGGGGTGTGTCTACTACTTCGGCAACGTTTCGTACCAGGAGTCCCATCTTAACAGCATGATTTAGTGCTTCTGAAAGAATACGATGTTGATATAGTACAGTGCGTGGAGAAAGTCCACCTTTTCCATCGACTCTGCCTTGGGATAGGGCTTGAGCATAATAGGATTGTAGATGTTGGGGACGAAGCTCGGTTAAAGGTATTGCACCCAACATAGGAGTGATATGATTATTAATTTCCGTTTGATAGCTGTCTAGTGTGCGAGCAGTACAATTAGTAGTGACATATCCTTTAATCCAATCCTCTAACCAATCTCCAAGCATTAGGTTTGTTAACTTTATATAGCTACCTTTATTGATATTGAACATGAGCTCGGCTAATCGCCGCTGAGCCTCTTTTTTATTTCCTCTGACGCTTTCAAAGTGCCTAAGACGCTTGCCAGTCGTCGGATCCCGACCAACATCCATAGTAATTTCCCAACTACCTTTGCTCCGTTGCCTAAGTGACCCCTTCATTCTATGGTCCTCCTGAGATTAAGATTTTAATATGTTATAACCCTTCTTCGTATCTAGACTCTAAGCCGGACACAGTTTACAGCGAGTCTGAAGAATAATGGGGCGTAAGGTAAGTTCATTCAGCAAATCTTCAAGGTCGTCATATTTCTTTCGCATCGTCTTAATATTTTTACTTATTGCTTCAATCAAACCTGATCTGTCTCCACATCTTAGGTTGTTGATCGCCCACTTGCAAAGAGATAATATTTTTTTTGCCAAAGCTAAATCGTCTATTCTAAGACCCGTAGTATCTGAGCAAAAGTTAAGTTCGACAATTCCCTTGCTGATTAGGCTTGTCCCCTCAAAGATATGTATCTGGTCAGGTTTGTGTGTTAAGATTCCTTGCAATATAACCTTAGCTACCCCATCTGCAAGAATCTCCACGGAAATACTTTCCCTTAACTCTTTAGCAATATTGAACTTTAGGTCAATATATTCCTCTTGGGAGAGTAAATATATGAGTATTTCCAATTCTTTTGACCGTCCGTACAACAGTTTGACAGACTGGGGCGAAAGGGCTAAAATATAATTGTAGATGCGCATATAGAGAAGGAATTCAGGCCATGCGAGATGTAGTTAAAGCGTTTAAAGCCCTATCGGATGAGACCCGGCTCAGGATACTCAACCTGCTCTTGGAAAGGGAGTGCTGTGTTTGCGAGGTGATGCAGGCACTGGATATCTCCCAGACCCGAGCCTCTCGCAACCTAAGTGCCCTTTACGATGCCGGCTTTCTCAAGCTGAGGAAAGATGGACTTTGGTCACTTTACTCATTGGATGAAGAGAGGATGAGGGAATATTACTCTCATTTGGTCGAGGCTGTGAAGAAAGCACTGGAAGGCAACGCGGTAGTGGCTAAGGACAGGGAGTGTCTGAAGAAAGCTGAGCGTATTGGCCCTGGCTGTGTCCGTAAGTTGGTGAAATAGAGCATCCTTTTTTTTGTGTTCTTTATATGCTAGTATGCGCACTTAGGGACGGATTCAAAAGAGCATGGAGATTTTAATTGGCCTTCTCCACGGCGGGCTTAATGCCCTTCAAGAATATATTGCTCTACATGTGCTTACCTGTCTCATTCCAGCATTTCTGCTAGCCGGCGGAATTGTAACCTTTGTTTCGCGAGAGACTATTATCGGCTATCTTGGTGCCGCAGCCCGAAAGCTATCCTCCTTCGGCATTGCTGCCGGTGGCAGCTTCTTCGTCGCGGCGTGTTCCTGCACCGTCATCCCGGTATCCAGTGGCATTTATAGGGGTGGTGCAGGTATCGGTGCCGCCTTCATACTACTCTGGGTGGCTCCAGCGGCAAATATCCTGGCTCTGGTGTATACGGGCTCAATCCTCGGTGCTCAAATGGTTGTAGCCAGACTGGTAAGTGCACTACTCATGTCGTTTGTCGTTGGCTTTGTCATGACCAATGCCTTTTACCGGGAAGAGAAAAACCGCGTTTCTACCATCCAGATGAGCGGTGGGCGCTTGATGACTAAAAAGAGCATAGTTTTGCTCCTGCTGTTGGTAGGATGGTTGCTGGCACCGAATTATATAGTGTCTCACGGACCATACTGGCAAAAGGTGGTAGTCTGGGCGATAGGGCTGGCAGTGGTGGCAGTCTATGCTTGGAAAACAATCGATAGAGAGAAGATTAGAGCCTGGCTCAAGGAGACGTGGTGGTTTATGCGTATAATCTTTCCCTTGCTGCTGGCCGGAGTTTTCATTGTGGGGATTATCGGTGCCCTGCTACCTCAGGAATGGATTGAGACCTGGCTGGGCGGTGCCGGGTTGCGCCAGTCCTTTCTAGCCACCATGATCGGTGCTGTTACCTACTTCGCCACTATGACGGAAGCGCCATTTGTCGATACATTGATAAATCTGGGTATGGGTAAGGGACCAGCTCTAGCTCTCCTACTTACAGGGCCGGGAATTAGCCTGCCTAACTGGCTGGCTGTCGCCAAGGTCTTCGGAGTAAGAAAAGCCCTTGTTTATGTTCCAACAATCATAGTTCTGGGGACGCTGGTGGGGTGGGTAGCTGGATTTATCTTAGACTAACGCAAGTAAATATTTTAAGGAGGTGTTACACGAAATGATTATCGAGGTTTGCGGACCGGGTTGCCCCAGGTGTCATGCTACAGAGAAGAATGTGCTTCAGGTGCTGAAAGAGCTGGGGATGGAACCGGGTGAAGAGGCGCAGGTAATAGAGATTAAAGATATAAAACAGATTAGTGCCAGAGGGGTGATAATGACACCGGCAGTGCTCATCAATGGGGTGAAGGTATCCGAGGGTAGAATTCCTAGCCCTCAGGAGGTAAGGAAGTGGATTGAAGAGAGAAAATAACCCAAGAGGAGGAGAGAAATGGTTGAAAAGTGCCTTTGTGAAGCGGGTGAGGTGCTGATATTCCCCTGCTCAGGTGGCTCCAATTGCGGGCAAATTGCCAATCAGGCAGCAGTTCAGCTCACAGAAGAGGGTGTGGGGACAATATACTGTCTGGCGGGAATTGGTGCCCACGATAGTGTGATGGTTGAGACAACTAAAGCTGCTAAAAGAGTAGTAACCATTGACGGCTGTTCTACAGCATGTGCCAAGAGAACCCTGGAGCATGCTGGGGTCATGGTAACTGACTACCTAGATGTTACCGAGGAAGGGATAGAGAAGAGTCATGACTTCAAGCTTTCACCTCAAGACATTTCTTCAATTGCAGCCAGAGTAAAGGAAAGGCTTTGTCCAGGCGATAATTCCAGGATAAAAGACTCGGTGAAGGTGTGATGATAGCCTTGGAGAGAGCAGCAATGGTGTTAAAAGTGTTAGACACTACTCGGAAACACTGGCTGGTTTGGATAGTGCTATCAATATGCCTATTGCTACTGGCAGGTTGTACGGCATCCCCTGCTACACCACCACCAAGTGGAGGAGAGCTGGCAACTTACCAAATGGAAATTGACTTACTCGGCACCAGACACGAAGCCTTGGTTGATGTCCAGGGAAGGCTAAAGACAAGTGTTCAAGTGACATCTGCTGATGGTACAATTAGTCTATCCATAGGCAGAGACACTATACTTCTGGATAAAGACGGGAAGCCCCTCCAGTTCATCCATGTAGCAATCGCCCCAACCCTACCACTTCCACCGGACGATGCTCACATTGTTGGGGCGGTCTATGATTTGACACCCCGAGGAGCTACTTTTAATCCCCCACTTAAGCTCACCATCAGCTATGACCCGGAGGAGCTACCAGAAGGAGTGAGCGAGAGCGAGGTTTTTATTGCACCTTATAATGAGGGTACAGGGTGGGGTATGTGGCGCTATAAAAGGGTAGATACCGAGAACCACAGAGTAACCACCCAGGTAGATTACTTCGCCAGATATGCCGTTTTAGTGCCAAGAGAGTCACCCAAACCCCAACCGAAACCCTCGCCTGAGCCAGACCTTGCTTCAATACCACTTGAGCAAGCTCTGTCCAGTGGTAAGCCAACTTTAGCCGAGTTTGGTCGGGGAATCTGTGTGCCGTGTAAAATGATGAAGCCTATTCTGGAAGAGCTGGCAGCAGAGTACAAAGAAGAACTAAACGTGGTAATTATCGAAATAGATGAACATCGAGACCTTACCAGACAGTATGGGATTATGACAATACCCACCCAGATATTTTTTGACAGTAATGGTCAGGAGATAATGAGGCACATGGGATTCTGGTCAAAGGAAGAAATAATTGCCCAGTTGAAGAAGATGGGGATAGACTAGATGGAAGGTTTACTGAGCAATATAGGTGAGATTATTCAGAACCAGGGTTGGCTGGCTTTCCCTGCCTGCTTTCTTGGGGGTATCATTTCCAGCGCCAGCCCCTGTGTCCTGGCAATGATACCACTTGTTATTGGCTACGTTGGTGGTTACGCTGAAGGTTCACAGAGGAAGGCTGTTCAATATTCACTGGTCTTTACCCTTGGCCTAACCATAACCTTTACCGTTCTGGGAATTATAGCTGGGGCTATGGGCAGGCTGTTTGGCGATGTCGGTAGCTTCTGGAATTATGTCCTGCCTCCAGTGGCTATCTTGCTCGGGCTGCAACTGCTGGGGGCCTTTAAGTTCATTAAGTTCAATATTGGCGTATCTCAGCGATTTTTGCCCAAGAAAAAGGCAATAATTGGGGCTTTCTTGATGGGCCTTTTCTTCGGGATAGTAGCGTCACCCTGTGCCACCCCGGTGCTGGCGATAATACTAACCTTCGCCGCTATCCAGAAAGATATTGCCTACAGCGGCGGGCTGCTGCTGGCATATGCCCTGGGGCACTGGGTGCTGGTGCTTGGTGCTGGTATATCCGCTGGATTTGCCCAGAGAGTGCTGGAATCCAAAGGAATCAGCAATTTTTCCAGCTATGCCAAAAAGGCGGCCGGGGTAATTTTGATTGGAGTGGGAATATATCTGCTAACCTATCTGCTTTAGGTTGATGTGAGGAGGCATGATGCTGGAGATTAAGAAGACAGCCATTGCTCTAGACGAAAAAGAACTTCTTGAGCTGGAGAGAATCATTACTGACGGTGATGAAAAAGAGGCACTTAGATTTCTAAGGAAGATAGTCTATGACAAGGTAGCCAATTCTCAACGTCATTGTGAGGTGTACTATGCTAGAAATCAGAAGAACTGCTATCGCTCTTGATGAGGAAGAGCTACTGGAGTTAGAGCGGGTCATAACGGACAGGGATGAGAAGGAGGCACTCCGCTTTCTGAAGAAGGCAGTCTATGATAAGATAACTCGCTCTCAACAGGGGAAGCTCAAATCCCATTTGGACACAGGTGGCAACCCGGTCGAAAGGTTTATAAAGGATAACAACAAGTAGCGATCAAGTCCTGCACATTCTGATAGTCAAAAGGAGGTATGACCGTGAGTGAAGCAAGAACCGTAGTCGGTAGGCTTTCAATATTAGACCGTTTCCTCACGCTCTGGATATTCCTGGCGATGGGTCTGGGGGTGGGCATGGGTTATTTCGTCCCCCAGGTGGCCGACTTCATTACCTTCTTCCAGGTAGGTACCACTTCAATCCCCATAGCTATAGGACTCATCCTTATGATGTACCCACCCTTGGCCAAGGTCAGGTATGAGGAGATGGGCCCGGTGTTCCGCAACTGGCGGGTGCTTGGGCTTTCTCTAGTGCAGAACTGGCTTATCGGCCCGGTGCTCATGTTTTTCCTCGCTATTATCTTCTTGCGAGCCTACCCGGAATACATGGTAGGGCTTATCATGATAGGGCTGGCGCGCTGTATCGCCATGGTCATCGTGTGGAATCAGTTGGCAAAAGGAGATACCGAGTATGCCGCCGGTCTGGTGGCACTCAACTCGATCTTCCAGATAGTCTTCTTCTCGGTTTACGCGTACATCTTCATAACGGTGCTGCCGGTAAGGTTCGGGTTGGAGGGAGCTGCGGTGCCTATCACCATTGGCCAGATAGCCGAGAGTGTATTTATTTACCTCGGTATCCCTTTCTTCGGGGGCATGATTACACGCTTTACGCTTATCAAGGCAAGGGGACGCGAGTGGTATGAAAACAAGTTTATCCCCAAGATAAGCCCTATCACCCTGGCTGCCCTTCTCTTTACTATCGTGGTAATGTTCTCGCTTAAGGGCGAGATAATTGTTCAGTTGCCACTGGATGTGGTTCGTATCGCGATCCCACTCCTTATCTACTTCGTGCTCATGTTCTTAGTTTCGTTCTACATGGGCAAGAAGATAGGGGCCGACTATCCCAAGACAACAACCATCGCCTTCACCGCTGCCAGCAACAACTTTGAGTTGGCGATTGCCGTGACAGTAGCAGTGTTCGGTATCGGCTCCGGACAGGCCTTTGCTGCTGTCATTGGACCACTGGTGGAGGTGCCAGTGCTCATCAGCTTGGTAAATGTAGCTCTCTACTTTCAGCGAAAGTATTTCCGCCAAGAATCGCAGCCAGCGGTGGTGCCGTACCCGAAGGGTAAAAGTTGACCTCAGGAGCAGCCTTAGCGACAGTGGTTGGAGAGTTGGTTAGGATAATGGGGGTCTGTCCTAGTAAAGAGTCGTTAATTTCTGCCCTACGAGAAGCTGGGCTGGAATAATCACGTAGCAGGTCAGAATCCAACAATTAGCTCGTTTTGTTACCTGTTGAACCAAAGGGCGTTTTGTGTTCTCCGAGAAGCTTACCCCCATCGAAAACATCCAAATTCCTTACCAGTGGTTACATGTCTTCGTATACCCAATCTCTACACTCTATCACTAACTTCGCTGTCAATTGCGCAGTCCTGCAAAGGAAAGGCGGAAAGTAGTTGTTGAAGGAGCGAAGCTCCTTCAAACTTCCCGGATAAATAGCCTTGTAGTATCTTATTGTGCCTGTTTAGTTGATTTATGATGTATAATGGAGTTAAGCCTCACAATGACTAAAATTAGTGGCTGGGAGAAACCCTGGGAGTTCAAAATATCACTCGAGTAATTGGGGGTGATCAAAGATGAGAAAGGGATTATGTGTGGCAATAAGTCTGCTAGTGGTGGCTCTTCTCATGAGTGGCTGCGGACACTCAAAAGGCATGAACAGCCCCCAAGAACTGACCGGGGAAGAGAAGGCAAGAGTGGTTGAAATAGCGCTTAACACCTCGCAGGCATCAGAATGGCTGGAAGCCGAAGGTGAATACGAGATAACCAGCTTGGGCTGGTATGCTATAGACGATGGGACATGGTGGTGCTTTGACTATGATGGCGTAGAGACTGACCCGAACCGCCAGCTGGTCCCTGAATCGGCAAGGTGGTATCCAGGAGTCACCATCCGAGTCGGAGAAGTAACAATAACGCAAATGCAGATAGCTGTTGACCTGGAAATAGGAAAGGCGGTGCTGGTGGAAGGCCCATACCCCTCTTTGAGTTCACCGGATCGTTTCCCCAAACCAGCACCGAAGCCGACATCGATACCACCAGCCAGGGAAGCAATTGTACTCGTGAAATCGCAGTTCAAAGGTGAGAGACAAGGTCAAAGCTCTGGCTTCATAACGAGTTCAGATGGATGCATCTTGACTTTCCTATCTGAAACAACCGACCTTGAAAGTCTGGAGGTCGTTCTTCATGACGGGCGAACCTTTCCGGCACAGGTTGTCAACACTGCCCCAGTTACCGACCTCGCCTGCATCAAGGTAGAGGCGACTGCTTTGAGCACACTGAAATTTGGCCCAGCCGCGGCACTCGAGGCAGGCCAGAGGCTAATGTTAGTCGGATACAGTGCGGGGGAATTCGGGGCGATACACCTTGAAGTCGTGGATCCCGATTATCCTCTGCGGTCGCCAATGGGCAAGATATATGTAGTGAAAGTGAGCAGTGGCGAAAGCGGTGAGGGCGCTTTAGACATCATGGAGAAATTCGCCGGAACTGCTGGTGGGGCAGTGGTCAATAGGATGGGTGAAGTTGTGGGGGTGATGTTAGCAGTAGACCCCGAGACTGGCGAAAGTTTCATGGTTCCCGTTGACTACCCCGGGCTGGTTCTCCTGATGAAAAGCTGCGGCGGAGAGGTAAGCGCCTATGTTGACCCAGAGAAGACAATAAGCACCAGAGCGGGCCAGGAGTTTGCTATCGGCTTGCCTGTCGTTATGCGACTCGGCCATAAGTGGGTGGAGAGTCACGACAACGACATGGTCGCTCTGGTCGGGGAGGCATACATTCCAGACGATGTTACCAAGCCTGGGTGCGGCGGAATTCAGTATTTCCGATTCAGGGCGTTAGAGGCGGGCATAACAGAGATAGCCTTGGCTCTCAAGCATAGCGGGACAGGACCAGTTGTAGAGGAAAAAGTATTCAAAGTGGAGATAAAGTAGAGGAGGTAAAACCATGTTAAACCGTATTATCTTGCTAGCCTTGATTGGTGCCATGATATTCAGTACCGGCTGTACCTGTTTCGTCGGTTCTCCTCAACCATACGGACCAAAGGTAACCGGCGATGCCGGTGGCGCAATAGCCGTTTATGAAGACATCAAGGGCGGTAACCAGCATGATTTCTACGTTCAGAAAATAAGCCCTGATGGAGATATCCTCTGGGGCGATAAGGGCGTGCTCATCGGCGGCGGGTACAAATATTGGGACAGCTTTCATGACCTTCACATTGTCAGTGACGGCTACGGGGGCGCTCTCGTCTCTTGGTTGGCAAGTGCCTCCAGTGAGCAACGGACATACGCAACATACGTCGTCCGGGTTGATGCAGAAGGTGACATCCTCTGGAAAAAGGAGGTCAGAGCTGTTGACCACATGATAAGCGACGGCGCTGGAGGGGCTATTATTGCCACCGATTACAGTTACGGTGAAAGAGCTTTATTCGTCATAAAGATAGACTCCGAAGGCAATTTCCCATGGGGTGAGGATGGAGTCTATGTACGTCGGGAAGGCTACTGCGACCACTCACTTGATGTGGCCAGCGACGGTAGTGGCGGGGCCATATTCATCTGGCAGGA
>JAUVZE010000063.1 GCA_030602665.1 Dehalococcoidia bacterium | reverse complement strand
AACAAATGCCTCTTCTATTTCCGGTGAAAGCGTTTCCACTACGCAGCCGTACCCTTGGAACGCGGCTAGAAGCGTTATCTCCAATTGGCACTGCTCATCATAACTTGTAAGTACCTCTCCCATACTTACCTGCTTTACTATCCATTGGAGGTCATCGGGTAGCTCATTCCAGCGAGTCTGGTTAACTATGAAGTGATACAAGTTGTGAGGGACACGGCATCCCGAGACATAAACATAGTCGGCTACTTCCTGGAAACCATATTGCCAGTTTGTGTACGGGCCAGCAAATTCAAAGGCGTCGATTATTGGCTCTGGCCCTATCATAGCTTGGTAGATTTCCCCACCAGGCATGGAAACTACTTCGGCACCCATTATGGACAGGATTTCCCCACCGTCACCGATGGCACGAAGCTTTAAGTCCCCAAGGTCATCAGGTTCGTCTATTTCTGTGTTTGAATGGAGGAATAGCTCAGGAGTACTCAAGTACCCACCACCGGGGATAAGCTGGACATCATAGGCAGCTATCATCTGCTGAGCCAGCTTGGCACCACCTCCGGAAATGAACCACAAATATTTCGCCTTGGGTGACATCCCGCCAGCCCTCGTGCTGAAAAGACCAGCGGCAGGAAACTTGTCCCTCCACTGGTCGGGCAGGCTAAAAGCAAAGTCAATAGTGCCTGCATCTACTGCGTCAAATGTTGCCCACGCATCAACTGCTGGCTCAACCGTCAGCTTCAAGCGTCCACCGCTAGCAGTGGTAATCGCCTGACACATTCTTTGTGCTGAGGTGAACATGGGGTCTCCTGGGCCGATATCTATCACTCCTATCCACTTGGTCACCCCTTTTCCCCCCTCTTTTTCCTTCGCCACTGCTGCTGGTTCAAGGGCAGAGCCAACCATCAATAGGCTAACGATTCCTATTACTGCCAACAGTATGACAACTATCTTTTTCATTTCTTACTCCTTTCTAAAAGATTTTTAGGGATTTGGGACTAACTATTCACTGGTATTGCTCCATAGGCACCACCTCCTTTAGTCAATCAAAATTAAAAAGGGCTTAGAGGTACGCACCACCGTAGTGGTCTTCTAAGCCCTTTACGATAAGCAATAAGTTATGTTATTAGCCCACCACACAACGCACCCCTACAACCACAGAATACTTCGCCAAATGGCGACTGTCAAGGTAACTAATCTTAACTTTACCTTACTATTCGGGGACTTTTCTGGGAATACCCACCCCAATTATGGGGTAAGATATAGTTTGTGCTGCTTAATATACCTCTCTACTGTCTCGGGGACGAGGTGGTGAATGGACAAGCCCCGGACAACCCGGTCTCTAATTTCTGAGGAACTAATCTCTATCTGCGGCGTATCAAGCATGATAATACTCTGAGATAAGCCGGGGATAGCCGCTTCCAGAGAGTTAAAGTCAGGAGATGGGTAGCCGACTCTAGGGACGGGCACCAAGCGGCACATTCTAACCAGCCGGGATGGCTCATGCCACTGTGGCAACTGCATCAAATTATCCCAACCCAAAATGAAAAATAGCTTATCCCCAGCCCCGATTTGACCCTTAAGCTCAGCAATAGTGTCCGCCGTATAGGAGGGACCAGCCCGCTCTATCTCCATAGTAGACAGTTTGAAGTAAGGTTCACCGGCAGTAGCCAGGCGCACCATCTGGACACGGTGCTCGGCAGGTGAGATAAGGTTATTCGCCTTTAGCCACGGCTGGCCTGCAGGCACAAAAAGAACCTCAGCCAAATTTAGTCGGGCTCTTGTTTCCTCAGCTATAATGAGATGCCCCATATGAATCGGGTCAAAAGTCCCCCCGAGCACCCCGATATTCATTCTATTACCACTCCCATTCCAAATCTCCACAGCGAACTCTATCACCGGGCTTAATCCCAGCCTTCTCTAAGCTCTTGCTGACCCCCAGCCTAGCCAGTTGTCTTTTGAGCTGCCGGCGTACATCAGGACTAGTTGCGCCCAGCCTGGTCATTATACGCTCCAGTCCGGGTGCCACCACCACAAAGGTATCTCCATCCCTACGCACACTGGTGTCAACACCCCGAGGCTGGGGACGAAAAACCTTCTTCACAACCTTCTTACCAGCTCCTTTCACAGCAGTAACCTGCTTCAGCAGCTTCGCCGTTTCCGCCATAAATTCAGTAACACCCTCTCCCGTTGCTGCCGATATAAAACAGACAGTAGTTCCAACACTGGAAAACGCATCCTTTATCTTAGTTAGCCGTGCCCGCACCGGGGGTAAATCAATCTTATTCACCGCCACCAGCTGCGGTTTTTGTGCCAGAGCCGAATCAAATAGGCTCAGCTCAGCATTTACCCGTATCATATCCTCCACCGGAGACGTTGAGCCACCATCTATCAGGTGAATAAGTATTTTGGTACGCACAATATGACGCAGAAAATCGTGCCCCAGCCCCCGCCCAAGGTGAGCACCATCAATTAGTCCTGGAATTTCAGCCAAAACCAAGCTTTCTGGCCCTACTTCAGTCACCCCCAGAATGGGCTCACGGGTAGTGAAGGGATAACTAGCTATTTTGGGTTTGGCGGCTGAAACCGTTGCCAGCAAGGTTGACTTACCTACATTGGGATAACCAATAATGCCAACATCGGCAATAAGCCTTAATTCCAATATTATGGAAGTTTCCTCCCCACCCTCCCCCTTCTGAGCAATCTGAGGGGCTTGATTAGTTGACGAAGCAAAGTGAATATTACCCAACCCTCCTTCACCCCCCTTAGCCACCACTGCCTGTTGCCCAGGCTCCTCCAAATCAGCAATGAGGGCATCACTACCGATTTGCAGTTTACTTAAAACCATAGTCCCTACCGGTACTGTTAAGACCAAGTCTTCCCCCTTCTTACCATGCTGCCGCTTACCCTTGCCATCCTTGCCGTCAGCTGCTCGATAAAATCTCTTCTGTTTAAATCCACGTAGGCTGGTAACCGCCGCATCAGCCACAATAATCACATCCCCCCCATCACCTCCATCACCTCCATCAGGACCCCCAAAGGGAACGAACTTCTCCCGCCGGAAGCTTACTATTCCATCTCCCCCATCACCCGCCTTTACCACTATCTCCACTCGGTCAAACATCTACTCACCATCCCATGTCAAGTTCCCTATCAAAAAGTCTGCTTATTATAATTGTTCTATATGTTATCTCATATATCTGTTAAATAACAATAACAGTTATAATTATAACGCGGGACATTGGTAGAATGCTATGCTGGGGCAGGGTCAAATTTGGGGTAAAATCCAAGCTAACCCGGTTTAAAGTTATCAAAAGATTCTGGGAGTTGTTAAAAACAAAGGGTCAGTTATACAAAATGCTAGCTTTTAGGTGATTAAATTTACCGAAAGGTAATTAGAAAAATAGAAGGTTATTGGTAAGTCCTGTCCTTTCCGTTAGGGTACATTTTCTGTTCAATATCCAAGATTTTACGCCTTAAATAGGGGCTGGTGTCAAAACCACTGGCTATTTTTTCACAAGCGTGGCTTACTGTTGATGGATTCTTGCCCCCCAGTGCTTGGCCAGTCTGTACCAATGAGCAATTGGTTGCCTGCCTAATAAGATACATCGCTACCTGTCGGGCTAGAGCAGTTTCCTTATCCTTCTTCCGACCTTTCAGGTCTAGCGGCATTAACTGGAAGCTACTAGCTACCGCTTCCAGCACTAGGTCAGGCGTGATGGAAGCAGTTTTAGGCTGCTTACTGGCTATATCCTCAAGGGCAAGAGCGGCTATCTCTGGGGTAGGTGAAGCTCTAACCAGCTTGGCGTAAGCAATAACTCGGTTTAAGGCACCTTCCAGCTCCCTGATGTTTTGTTGAACCTGCTGAGAAATAAATTCCAGCACATCTAATGAAATTTCCGTTCCCTTCTGTTCGGCTTTAGCCTGCAAGATAGCCAGGCGGGTTTCAGGGTCAGGTGGTTGAATATCAGCCACCAGGCCCCACTCAAAGCGGGAGCGTAATCGGTCCGGCAATAGGTACATAGCCTTCGGGGGGCAGCAGCAGGTAATAACTATCTGCCGATTAGCATTATGGAGTTCATCAAAAGTATGGAAAAAACTTTCCTCAGTCTGTTCCTTGCCGCTAATAAAGTGGATGTCATCAATGAGCAGCATATCAACGCTTCTATACTTATTGCGGAATTCCTCGGTTTTCCTCTCACGAATAGCCGTGATGAACTCGTTAGTAAATCGCTCAGCGCTAACATAGAGTACCTGAATATGGCTGGCTTGAGCCACATACCCAATGGCATGTAGTAAATGCGTCTTACCTAACCCCACTCCACCCCATATAAATAGTGGGTTATAGCTGTATCCGGGGTTTTCAGCAACCGCAAGGGCAGCGGCATAGGCTAAGCGGTTACTGTTACCCACCACGAAGGAATTAAAGGTATATTTGGGGTTGAATCTGGGGAGGCTAGCTTGTCTGGCAGTAATGGTTTCCTCTCGGGCACTGGAGCTGCCGAGTGAATTTTGATACCTACCATCTACTTGGAAAAGGACATTAATGTTGCAGCGGGTAATGCCAATGAGTGTTTTTTCAATTAAAGAGCGTTGGTTTTGGTCTAAATATTCAGCGATAAAGGTATTGGGAACGCCAACCGCAAACTGGTCATCCTGAAAACTTAGGCCGACTGTTTTTTTCAGCCAGGTCTTGTAGTTTGGCTTGCTGACTTGGAGTTGTAACTCACCCAAGGCAGCTTCCCAGATTTCTTGCGCAGACCTGGCTTCCAAGAATTACCCCCTTTTGTTTGAGTTGCTTTACACCTTAACTTTGGACTCGTTTACTTGAGTCAGGGGTGGCCTGGGGGGAAGAAGATTACAAGTGACAGCACCCATAATATCAGCGAAAGTGTATAGTGGCAAGGTTTTTGAGGTTAGTTGCTGGTCATTTTTAATCCCTGTTTTCTCTTGTAAGGTCTTAGAAGCTTGTTTTTTTACCCAATATTTACCTCATAGATATAAAGTGCTCGGTTGTTAAGAAATTTTTTTAATGTTAGAATTTGGTGGCCGGAGGCTTAAAGTGCGAATTATTTTTATGGGCACCTCTGAGTTTGCTGTTCTTCCTCTAGAACATCTTATTCTTAATCAGTATCAGGTGGTTGCCGTCTATACTCAGCCGGATAAACCAGCCGGCAGGGGGCGTTCCCTGGCTTATCCTCCAGTGAAAAGGGCAGCCCTGACTTGGAACCTGCCGGTAATGCAGCTACCCAGTTTAAAGAAGGCTGAGGTAGTGACGCAGCTAGCTGAGTTTCACCCCGATGTTATCGTGGTGGCCGCCTTTGGTCAGATTCTGCCGCCGTCGGTTTTAGAGATTCCCCGCTATGGGTGTATTAATATTCATCCCTCCCTGCTACCTAGGTTTCGGGGTGCCTCACCGGTGGCAGCGGCTATCCTGGCTGGTGATGAGTTTACTGGGGTTAGCCTTATGCTGTTGGACCGGGGTTTGGATACGGGGCCTATATTGGCTCGAGCCCAGATTCCTGTTTTGGGGCAAGATACTGCCGGCTCGCTTACCGCCAAGCTGTCCCTGATAGCAGCTTGGTTGCTTCAGGATGTTTTAGTTCGCTGGGTAAGGGGTGAGCTTAATCCCCAACCTCAGGATGAAACCAAAGCCACCTACTGCAGCTTAATCTCTAAGGAAGAAGGTGAGATTGACTGGCATCTGCCAGCCATAGACATCTGGCGGCGGGTGCGTGCCTTCCAGCCCTGGCCAGGGTGTTATACCTGGTGGCAGGGAAGGCGGCTTAAGATTATTGAGGCAGTACCTATGCCTGGGGAAACAACCCTTGGTGCCGGGCAGGTAGTGGCCTTAGGTCCAGCCATGGGAGAGTCAAAGGCGGCATTTGGAATACATACCGGGGACGAAATTTTAAGGGTGGTAAAGGTTCAACTGGAAGGGAAGCGAGCTATCTCTGCCGCCGAGTTTCTGCGGGGGCAGAGGGAGTTCATCGGGGCAATATTACCATTAAGCTAACCCAAGACTTGTGTGAAAAAGGAGGCTACTTTGTCTTTACCGGAGAATCTGAGCCAGTTTACTACATTGGTAGATATTATCGCCAGGTTGCGGGCTCCTGGTGGCTGTCCCTGGGACAGAGAGCAAACCCACGCCTCTATGCGAGAGAATCTGCTTGAGGAGTGCTACGAGGTATTGGAGGCCATTGATGAGGCTGACTGGCCCCGGCTTTGCCTTGAGCTGGGTGACCTATTGATGCAAGTTGTTTTCCATGCCCAGCTGGCCGCCGAAGCCGGTGAATTCGAGCTTAAAGACATTATCAGTAATATTAATTCAAAGCTAATCCGCCGCCATCCCCATGTTTTTGGTTCTCTCAAGGTAGCCGGCGCTGATGAGGTGCTGCATAACTGGGAAGCCCTCAAGAGGCAGGAGCGGGAGGCTGATGCCTCTATGCTGGCCAGTGTGCC
>JAUVZE010000099.1 GCA_030602665.1 Dehalococcoidia bacterium | reverse complement strand
GGTGGTGGTTGGTGGCAGGGGGAAGAGAGCCAAATAGCTGAGGCAATGTATTCCTGGAATAAGCCTTCAGCCCTCAGTTCAACTACTCAGGAATTGAAGGCTGGCGACCATGTCCGCCACGCTACATTTGGTGAGGGGGTGGTGGTAAGCTGCCAATCGGTAAAGGATGATAATGAGGTAGTGGTTGTTTTTGATGGGGTGGGTATTAAAAAGCTGCTAGTTAGCTTTGCCAAGCTGGAGAAGGTGGAATAATTTAATAGGGGGTAAGTAATGACAGACAATCAGGAAAGCCAAGTGCCTTGGGAACAACCTATGAACGAATTGTTAGAGCACAGTATCCGGCAAGTCATAGGCGTGGTCCAGAGAGGAATCGTAGGTCTTTTGCAATATTTGGAAGGCTTTGAGGAGTATCTACCAGACAATTATGAATTTTGGGCTAAACATCCTGACTTGGAAGAATCTTTGGCGAATACTTCAGTAGAAGAGATTATAGAGAAAGTTCGGGATCAAAGGCAAAAGCTTAAGCCTGCTCTTGAGGCACTAGATTACATGGTGAGTGATGAGATGCTTCCACTTTATAAAATAGTTTCTCAACCCGGATATGGAAAGATGATAACGGGTATAGCAAATCTGGTTCTCTTTCTTAAGCAATTTGGTCTAGGAAAAAGCGGGCAAGAATAACACTTGACATTTTACACGAAACCGTGTATTATATTATTAAGGTTTAACAATGCCGATTAAAGTTTTAGACCCTCAAGTAGTCTCCCAGATTGCTGCTGGGGAGGTGGTGGAGAGGCCAGCCTCGGTGGTGAAGGAGCTGGTGGAGAATTCACTGGATGCCTCATCAAGTCAGATTTCTATTGAGGTTAAGGGTGGTGGGGTAAGCCTACTCAGGGTGATGGATAACGGGGTGGGGATACCCTCGGGGGAGGTGGAGCTGGCTTTTAGCCGATATACTACCAGCAAGATAGGTAACCTAGCAGACCTGGAGTCCATTACCAGCCTTGGCTTTCGGGGAGAAGCCCTACCCAGTATAGTCGCTGTTGCTCAAATTGACATTGTTACCTGTGCTAGCGGTGAGTCAGTGGGCACTTACCTCAGCTTAAATGATGGCGTGGTCATCAGCAAAAGGAGTCAGGGGCGGTCTCGGGGAACGACAATCACCGTACGGAATTTGTTCCGCAAGGTGCCAGCCAGATTAAAATTTCTCAAATCACCAGCTACGGAAAATAGCCATATAGCCAATGTGGTAGGTCAGTATGCTCTTGCCTTCCCTGAGGTTAAGTTTACCTTGTCTATTGATGGTAAGGTGACTCTGCGCACTCAGGGTAGCGGTCGGCTGATAGATAGCGTGACCGGGGTTTATGGTTTGGAGATAGCCCACAACATGATGGAGATTGGGGATGGGGAATGGGAAGGTGGGGCAGTGCTCTCACCGCCTAAAGTAACCGGTATGGTAGGCTCACCAGCCATTAGCCGGTCGAGTCGAGGTTACCTCAGCTTCTTTATCAATCGCCGTTGGGTATCAAGTCGCCTGCTGGCTTGGGCAGTAGAGGAGGCTTATCACGGGCTCTTGCCCTTAGACAAACATCCGGTGGCGATTATTAATATTTCACTGCCCCCCGAGCAGGTGGATGTTAATATTCATCCCGCCAAAGCTGAAGTCAAATTCCAGAATGAGCGTCACGTTTTCAGCGCTGTCCAGAAGGCAGTGCGACAGGCCTTAATTGAGTCAATACCAGTGCCTAAAATTGAGGCGCCAGCTATAGCCTATGGGGCACCCGCTGAGCCAAGGGAGTTGTGGCGGGCATCACCTGAGAGTGGTGACCGCTTTACTAGTCTACCACTTGCACCAACTCCTGAGGTATCTCTGCCGATGTTACGGGTATTGGGACAGCTCTTGAGTAGCTATATTGTAGCTGAGGGGCCTGACGGGCTATATCTTATTGACCAGCATGCAGCCCATGAGCGCGTCCTCTTTGAAAAGATTAACGAGCAGAGGGCACGGCAGAAGATAGAGGTTCAGGGCTTGCTTCAGCCAGTAACCTTTGAGGTTAATCCCCAGCAGAATGAAGTTTTGAAGTCACATTATGGTAGCTTGGCTGAATTTGGTTTCTCTATTGAGCCCTTTGGTGATAGAACCTATTTAGTCCGGGCAGTACCCGCTCTGCTATATAAGAAAGATTGGGTGGAGATGGTGAGGGAAGTTTTGGATTCCTTGTCTGGAGGTGACTGGTCAGAGAGTATAGCTATATCAATGGCTTGCCACAGCGCAGTAAGAGCGGGGCAGGCATTAACCGATGATGAGATGCGTGAACTTATCCGGCAACTGGAGCAGGTAGCCCTTCCCCATACCTGTCCCCATGGCCGACCAACCATGATTCACCTCGGCTCAGGGCAGTTGATAAGGGAATTTGGCCGAAGCTAAAAGGTGCGTTTATTCGCTAGATTGCTGAATCAGTTCCCATCTTACCATGCCGTCTTCAATCAACTGGCGGATTTTTCTTTCTTCTGGAGTAAGGTGGCTGGTTTTGCCCGTTTTTACCTCTATGATGACTATCTCTTGGGGGTTACCGGTAGCTAAGCCAGGGAAAACGATTAAGTCTATGGGGCTGCCGATAAATCGGGCTTCAGTGGGGTCATACTTAAAATCAGGGAGGTAGGGGGCTAGTTGTTCCACAAACTTACCACCTAATACCGCTCGGCTCTGAGTAATTGCCTCCTTACGGGCTTTCTCAATCTCGGTTTGCCATTTCCATCCCTCGGTTTCTTGCCATTGCCTGAATCTGGTTTCAAACCTTAGCTTGGTGAGGTAGTAGGCTAGGAAAATGCCTAGCATAGCAATGACCACGGTAATGGCGATTAGAGCTATGGGCTCCATCATAGACCTCCCTAGTGTAAGTTCTCGGTGATTTTGTCTTATCCTGGTGGCATTAGTCTATTATTTAGCCTGGTGGTTTTTGGCTGCTACTAGGTTTAACCAAGGGAATGTTGGCGGCGCACAAGGGGCAATTCTGCGGTGGGTAGGTTGGGGTTATGGAACGGTGACAACTAAAGAGAGGAACACCGAACTCCACCTTTTGCTCAGAGCGGTCAACCAATACGCCTATGCCGATTACTATACCCCCTTGGTTGGTTACTGCCGCCATCACTTCGCGGATGGAGCTGCCGGTGGTGAGGATGTCATCAACAATAAGAACTCGTTCACCAGGGTTAATGCTGAAGCCTCGCCGAAAAGCCCTTTCTGCAGCGCCTGTTTTTTCGGCAAATATGCCGCGAACACCTAACTGCCTGGCTACTTCAAAAGCCAGTATAATACCGCCAGTAGTGGGGCCAGCTACTACCTGGATTCTTTGCTTCCGGAAGTGGTCGGTAATTAGGCGGCAGAGCTGTTCAGTATAGTTTGGGTATTGTAAGACCCGGAACTTCTCCCAGTAAATGGGAGAATGAACCCCGGAAGCGAGTAAGAAGTGTCCCTTAAGTATGGCTCCCGAGTGGTGAAAAATTTCTTCTACATTAATCAATCTTGCCCCCTTAATCTACTGATGATACATACACTCCAGCAACTTGTTTGGGTGAGGAGTCGGTTATTTGCTCTTGCAGTGAGTAGCTAGTAACCACCCCCCACTGACGTGGTGGCCAGATTGATAACCAGGCTTTACCAACTATGTTTTGGCGGGGCACTGTCCAGCCATTATGGGAATCATTGCTGTTATTACGATTGTCACCCAGAACAAAATATTCATTCTCCGGGATTTTTT
>JAUVZE010000038.1 GCA_030602665.1 Dehalococcoidia bacterium | reverse complement strand
GTTGTCAAACCTCTACTTGTGCAACCAGTACCGCCACCTCAATCGGCTTGCTTACTTTCCGGTCATGATGCACCTTGTTAAGACGCGTCTTCTTTAACTCGTTGGTTGTATCACCTACTTATTCACCTTTTTCCACTTGTTCAACGCGCCGCAGTATGTCCTCTTTACCCCACCCCTTGGTAAGCTTGAAAAGAGTACCAGCCAGGAGAACAAGGGCAATCATGTTAGGTAGCAACATAAGCCCATTGGTGGTATCGGTGAACAGCCACACAAACGCAATCTGCTGTAACGCACCCCATACACAGAGAACCACGAATAGCGACCGGTAGGCCAGATGGATGACCCGCCTCTCACCAGTGATAAAGCAAAGGCTGCGTTCACCATAGTAGGACCAGGTGAGCATGGTGGAAAAACCGAACAGGAAGGATGCCACAGCCACCAGAGGTGCCCCCAGCCCTCCGATCGTTGCCGAGTAGGCAGCTATAGTGAGCGGGGTAGAGGTCAGGAATGGCTCAGTGGCAAAGTATGCCGCTGTGCCAAATACCCCTGAGGTAAGGATAACCAGCGCCGTCATGGTGCAGACAACGATAGTGTCCAGGAAAACCTCAAAGATGCCCAGGTAACCCTGGTGAATGGGGTTCTTAATCGTCGAGGCAGCATGGACGATAGGGGCGGAACCAAGGCCTGCCTCGTTGGAGAAGATACCGCGTGCCACACCAAAACGCATGCTTTGTGCGACCGCATAACCTAAGAAACCCGCAATCGGTGCCGTTGGGGTGAAAGCATACTGGAAGATTGAGCCCAGGGCAGAAGGAATATCGACCACATTGATAGCCAAGACTACTAGTGCCGCGAGAATGTAGATAACGCACATGAATGGTACCAGTGCTTCGGTGACCCTACCGATAATCTTGATTCCGCCGATGATGACTAATCCAAGCGCTATAGCCATAACCAGACCAGTAGCCAGGCGCGGGATGCCAAAGCCGAATTCAAGGGCAAAGGCAGACGAGTTGGATTGCACCATAAGGCCAATACCAGGGGCAGCAATAGCGGCGAATAAGGCGAATATCCAACCCAGCCACTTCAAGTTCAACCCCTTCGTCAGGTAGTACATGGGACCACCAGAAATGGAACCATCGGGGTTAACTGTCCGAAAATGACGCCCCAGCATGACCTCCGCCGACTTGGTGGCCATACCGACAAGGGCCGTTATCCACATCCAAAAGACGGCTCCGGGACCACCCATGGCAATAGCCGTGGCCACACCAGCGAGGTTGCCGTTGCCCACAGTTGCCGCTGTAGCCGCCCAAAGCGACTGCAAAGGGGTTATCTGACCTTTGGTCGTATCTACAATATCCGGGGTGGCTCGCCTCTTAAGCATTTTGAAAGCCCGGCCAAAATTAACGAACTGGAAACCAGCAAGGCGAATGGTAAGGTAAAGGCCGCCTCCAACAACCACAATCATTCCCGGCCACCCCCAGGCAATACCATTCACCCAATCCATAGCCCCCATAATTACTTCCATAAGTCAACTCCATTTATATTTTTAGCCATTGTTACCTTTAAAGCTCTCCTCACAGAGATTTTGGTCTGCTAAAGATTTAATTCTATTATCTCATATATCACCCCTTCTCTCGGAGGCTACCTCCGTAGTCCGTTTTTTTCTCTTCACACCTCTCTTTCAATAAAGGGGGCAAGCTAGTAACTAGCTTGCCCCCTTGTCCTTCTACCTGAGAGAGCATCCGTATTTACGGACTTGCCCCTTCCCTAGAGTCTCTCCAGAGGCTTGGCTTACGGCAGTCCTTTTACCCGAGAGTTTCAAGACCGAGCTAAACACTCTATCTCTTTCCCCTTCGGCTCCCTATACAGGGTATCTCCTACGTTGCGGAGAGCGTAGCATATCTCACCATGATTGTCAAGCCCTCCCTTTTGCTCGTTCACAACAAGCATATGTGCCATGAATAAAGACAACACTCCTTAAAATATATCGAGTCATACTAAGGTAGTGGACGAGGACAGATTTTTGACAAAAGGTAATATCTCAGTTAAAATTGCGGATAATCCGACAATAGAATAAGGCATAAGGCAAGCTGCGGATTCAGTTAAACTAGTAAGGGAGTCCTCATCATTATGGTAGGTCACGAACGTATTGCCATTTTGTTAACTTTAAGTTATCGTAGAACCTAGGCTTTTGAACATGTGACAGTCCTTCTCACTAAAACATTATTATTCTAGCAAGCAGGCACAGAAAAAAGACGAGGTGAAATATGGAAGCAGATTACGATCTCATTATTGTCGGGTGTGGTCCCGCCGGATTAGCAGCCGGGTTATACGCCGGTCGAGGTAGGCTTAAGGTACTGCTTTTGGGGAAAGAAACCGCTGGAGGTGAGATGAGAGGCATCGAACAGGTGGAAAACTACCCTGGGTTTCCCGATGGTGTCTCAGGTGCCAAGTTAGGCCTAGAAATGATGAAACAGGCTATGAAATATGGCCTACAGTTTAAGCTAGCCGAGGTCAAGGGAATCGAGTTGCAACAGGACTATAAGGTAGTTAAGGCTAAGTTAATTAGGGCTGGCGAAGCTGCTTATCTGGCTAAAGCAGTCATTATCGCCGGTGGCGCTTATCCCAGAAAGTTGGGTGCGCCAGGAGAGAATGAATTTGCGGGCAAGGGTGTGAGCTACTGTGGAGTATGTGACGCACCTCAGTTTAAGGAGCGAGTGGTAGCGGTAGCCGGCGGCGGAGACGCTGGCCTTACCGAAGCACTATATTTGACACGGATCGCCTCCGATATCACTGTAATTGAGCTAATGCCCCAGCTGACCGCTAGCAAGATTCTTCAGGAGAGAGTCTTAGCTAACCCAAAGATGAAAATCTGCTGCGGAACCAAGATTGAGGCCATAATCGGTGATGACCAAGTTAAGGAACTGAAGCTTCTTAATGTATTAACAAGCGAAAGAACGACATTGCAAGTGGGCGGACTTTTAGTCCGAATTGGGCTTGAGCCTAATACCAGTTATCTAAAAGGTTTGTTATCTCTGGACAGTGAGGGCTATGTGTTGGTCAACGAGCAACTGGAAACATCTATCCCAGGGATATTTGCCGCAGGCGATATAAGACATGGATCGGCTAGACAAATAGCTATTGCCGTAGGAGATGGGGTAACGGCAGCGTTATCGGCTGATAGGTTAATAAAGTTAAAATACTAAGGTAGTGAAAAGAGAGCGCAAACTTGACATTTACGTCGAGATATGCTAATGTCTGTAGGTAACGGCAGGAGATGCCCTGTATGGGGAGCCGAAGGGGAAAGAGATAGAGTGTTTAGCTTGGTCTTGAAACTCTCAGGCAAAAGGACTGCCGTAAGCCAAGCCTCTGGAGAGATCTCTGCGTGAGGTCACCGAAGGGGTAAGTCCGTAAGTAGATACTGGATAATCTCTCAGGTAAAAGGACAGGGGCCAGTTTGCAGTGCAGATTGGCTCCTGTATGTTTTAGCAGGTGATGCCTATTAAGCAGTGGGTGACATTAGGAAGGTGGTATCCATGGTGAATTATTCAGCAAATCAAAATGTTAAACCGGTGCTGAAGGGGGTATCTTATTTTCTAGCTCATGTCCCTAGCATGATTCGTCACGGGTCCAAACCCTCTCGTGAAATAGGAAAGAACCCTTCTTTATTACCACCAATCCTAGACCACTTATGGACCTTTGACCAAGCCGTTGCCTACCCGCCTAACCAGGTCTTTATCGGTAATCTCGACCCTGATGATTTGCTATATAATAATCCACCTCCCTGGTATCAAAATCCCGTCCCCAATAGCTCCCGATGGGGTCCTTTTGGAGAAATCATGCCCGAAGAGGAGTTCTATGGCATGATGAAGATAAGCGATGAATTTGAACTTCTTCTGTTGGAAGAAAGTTTTCTACTAGGGGTAGCTTCACGATTGCAAGACCATCCCCTGATTAACCCTGAGGACATTAGAAAATTGGGCAAAGGCGTTTCCTTAGAGCAAATCGAAGGGAAACTGAGGGAAGAGCCTGCTATGCCTATTTACTGTCAGGGTGACCGGTTAGTAGGCTGCTGTCAAAGGCCGCGTGGTGGTGGGGCAGAGGAGGATGCCAATCTTGTTCCCCACATATTGCTGGAAAATCTAACCACTCGGGCCTCCGGTGTAATGGCTTTACGACATCTGATTGCTAAAACGGGGGGAGCCCACGAGATTGATTATCTCCTGGGCTGTGGTGAAGAGGCAGTAGGCGACCGCTACAATCGAGGGGGAGGCAATATGGCCAAGGCCATTGGGGAATTGTGTGGCTGCACCAAGGCCACGGGTTCCGATGTGAAGGCATTTTGCTGTGCTCCAGTTCACGCTATAGTGCTGGCAGCAAGCCTTGTTGCTTCTAAGGTCTTTAACAATGTAGTAGTGGTGGCTGGTGGCTCATTTGCCAAATTGGGGATGAAATTTCAAGGTCATCTTCGTCACGACATGCCAATTCTGGAAGACGTTCTGGCCGGTATAGCTGTTTGGGTAAGCCAAGACGATGGCAAAAGCCCTGTAATCCGTCTGGATTCCATAGGCAAACATGAAATCAGCTCAGGCTCTGCTCAGCAGGCTATCATCGACAAGTTAGTGGTACAACCTTTAGACCATCTGGGATTGAAGCTTACCCAAGTAGACAAGTACGCCACCGAGATGCACAATCCTGAGGTTACCGAACCACAGGGAAGCGGTAACGTGCCCAGGATGAACTACCGTACCATTGGCAGCTTTGCTGTAATGCGCAATGAGCTCAGGCGGGAAGACCTTGACCATTTTGTTGAGGTTCATGGTATGCCTGGCTTCTCCCCTACCCAAGGTCATATTGCCTCCGCAGTGCCCGTTCTAGGACACTCAATGAGGAAGATGATGAGGGGTGAGATGGAGAACACAATGTTTCTGGCGAAAGGAAGCCTCTTTTTGGGGCGCGTGACCCAGCTTTCCGACGGTATATCCTTCTTATTGGAAAGAAACAAAAGGGGTGAATAAAATTGGCTGCAGAGTTGAACCAAGATAACTACGAAGGCGAAGTTCTAGAATCAAAGGAACCCCTCCTTGCAGATTTTTTGGGGCCTCAGTGCCGGCCTTACCTGGCGCTTATGCCTGCAGTGGGACGATTAGAGAAGGATTACGCCAGCAGGCTTAAGGTGACAAACCTTAACGCTAGGCAAAATCGTTTATTGTGTGCTAAAGTTCAAGTAGTGAGTTTAACTACCTATCTTTGTCACGGTTTGAAAACCTAGGGAGGATATAGAGATGCAATTGAAAGGGAAAAGGGTCATCATTATTGGTGAACGGGATGGAGTGCAGGGTCCAGCCATTGAAGCCTGTGTGAGGAGTGCTGGTGCTGAACCAGTGATAACGCAAACTCAGTGCTTTGTCTGAACAGCGGCGGGCGCGTTTGACCTGGAGGGTCAAGAGGATATCAGAAGGTTTGTCGAACAATATGGTAAAGACGACCTGATCGTAGTTCTAGGTGCCCCCGATGCCGATAGCGCTGAACTCTACGCCGAGACTGTAGTTAGCGGAGACCCAAGTTGGGCGGGATCGCTTGCTGGTGTAGCCCTGGGGCTACCTGTCTTTCATATCATTGAGCCGGTACTAAAGTCGCAGATTGAGCCTGCAGTCTATAAGGAACACCTGGAGCTTATGGAAATAGCCCTAGATGTGGAGCGAATAGGTCAAGCTCTTGATAAAGTGCGCAAAGCAAGTAGCTAACCCTCTTAGGTAGCTGACGGCGAGCCTGGAATTCCTTCTGAGCAACTAGTCCACATAGTTGAGCGCTTCTACTGGGCTGGCGGGGTGAGAACTCGCACCGGGCTAGGGCTAGCCATCGCCAGGGAGATAGCGTGAGCTCACAGCGGCAATATTGAGGTTAGTGATACCTTGGGTAGGGAACGGAGTTTATAGTTAGGTTACCTACTAGCGCCACTACCTCCTCAGGCTAAGAGATTTAGAGCTAAACAATTCATCGTCTCGTGACCTCTGACATAGCTCGTCGGTAACCCTTGCTCAAAAAGTGAAAGCCTACTGCCTGCCAGTCATACTATCTCTATCATACTACCACTAAAGGTGGATTGGGCAGATGACATTGGCCTCTTCACCACTGGACACCAAGCGAAGCTAGTTCGGCAACCTTTCGCTTACAGTTTTACTAGCTTAACGGTAGAGACGTTGGAGATAGATAGTATCTGCTGCTGACATGCTTCAGGCAGGGGCTCGTCCAAGGCTAATACCGCCAGTGCTTGACCCCTAGGTTTGAGACGGCTGACAGTCATGGAGCTAATATTTATATCGGCATCACCGGTTATCGTGCCGACAGCTCCCATGAGTCCAGGACGTTCTCGGTGGTCAAGAAACAGGAAGTAACCCTCTGCGGGCGCAATATCAAGCCAGTAGTTATTAACCCGGACAATGTGCGATTGGCCATGTATTATTGTCCCGGCAACAGTGGTAACCCCGGTGCTGGTGGTTACTTCTACGGTGATAAGGCTGGTATAGTTTTCGCAGGTGACTTCCTTCTGTTCTATTACTGTCAGACCGCGCCGGGTAGCCACCAGGTTAGCATTGACCAGGTTAATGCGTTCCTCACTTATCTCCTCAAGTAAGCCCCCTAGAACGGCTGCCTTGAGAGCGCTGGTATCATAGTTAGAAATCTCACCCTCATATTTAACCTGGATAGCATTCATTTGCCCTTCAGCAAGCTGGCTGACCAGCCTACCCACTGTGGCAGCCACCTTCATAAAGGGTGCCAGTACTGATAGAACTTCAACCGGGATAAAGGGAGCATTAACCGCATATCTGGCTGGTTGTCCCTTGAATACATCAATAATCTGCACCGCTACCTCCTTAGCTGCGGTGGCTTGAGCTTCCGTAGTGGAAGCTGCCAAATGAGGGGTAACAATGATATTGTCATCCTCAAATAGGACACTCTGGGTGATTGGTTCGGTGGCGAAGACATCTATAGCTGCACCCGCTAGCCCCCCTTCTTTAACTGCTTTCGCCAGTGCCTCTTCATCAATTAGTCCCCCTCGGGCACAGTTAATGATATAAGCGGTTGGCTTAACCAAAGCTAGCTCCTTGGCCCCGATTAATCCCTTAGTCAATTCTGTTCGTGGGATATGAAGGGTGATAAAGTCCGATTCCTGGAGTAGCTGCTTTAAAGGAACAAGCTCTACCTCGAGTTTGCTGGCATGGTCAACTGAGATGAAGGGGTCGTAGGCGATGAGTTTCATTTCCAGGCCCCGGGCACGTCTGGCTACTTCTGAACCTACATTGCCCAGACCGATAATACCTAATGTCTTGTTTCTCACCTCGGTGCCCATGAAATCACTTCGCCGCCATACCCCGGATTTGAGCACGGCATTGGCTTGAGATATGTGACGGGCTAAGGCAAGCATAAGGGCAACGGTGTGCTCAGCCGCTGAGATAGTATTACCAGTAGGGGCATTAACCACCACGATGCCCCGCCGGGTTGCCTCTTCCACGTCAATATTATCTACGCCAACACCAGCCCGAGCAATAACCTGTAATTTTCTCCCGGCTTGTATCACCTCGGCTGAGACTTGGGTCTGACTACGCACCAACAGTGCTTCATAGTCGCCAACTATAGATATGATTTCCTCTGGCTTAAGCCCAGTCCTGACATCCACTTGAGCATGGCTTCGCAGAATATCTATGCCTTCATTTGAGATAGGGTCAGTGATTAAAACCTTCATTTTTAGCTAGCACTCCTAAATCCAGCCTGTGGCAATACCACTTTTAATGCCGATATAACCGTTTTAATGTCATCCTCAGTTACCCAGCCCAAGTGACCAATACGAAATATTTTGCCATCTAGTCTCTGTTGTCCACCAGCCAGCACAATCTGGTATTCCTCTCTAAGAATCTGGAGCATCTTTTTAGTATCAAGCCCATCCGAAGCAGCTACAGCCGTAACCGTATTGGAGGCATAGCTTTCTTCAGCGAAAAGGGATAACCCCAGTGATTCTACCCCATCTCGGGCGGCTTTAGCCACCCGGGCATGCCGAGCTATGATGTTTGGCAAACCTTCCCTTAACATCATTTCCAGCGATACCGATAGAGCAAATACGGTGGTAATAGCTGGTGTCCACGACGTTTGCTCTATTTCTAAATAGCTTTTGGCTTGGGCAAAGTCCCAGTAAAAACGGGGCATCTTAGCCCTGGTATTTGCCTGCCATGCCTCCTGACTTACACTGACCATAGCCAGACCAGGGGGTGCCATCCAGCCTTTCTGGGAACCGGTAACAGCAACATCGCAGTGCCAATCATCTACCGGGAGATTAATCGAGCCCAGGCTACTGATGGCATCAACCAACAGTAGTTTATCAAATTCCTTTACCAC
>JAUVZE010000072.1 GCA_030602665.1 Dehalococcoidia bacterium | reverse complement strand
GCACAGCGTGAGGTAATTTCTCTGCGTTTTGCTGGTGAGCTCCCCGTTGCCCAGGTAGCCAAGATTATGGGCAAAAGCCAGGGAGCAGTAAAGGCTCTGCAGCACAGTGCCATAGTAGCCCTGCGCAAAGCCTTATCGGTGGGACCGGAGAAGGAAGAAGACTAGGGAGTTTGATACTACTCTCATTGAATGTTTAGAGTCGGGGTGGACTACTGACTCCGTTTAGCATGAGGTGGTTATCAACCTCACCCCCTTTATCCCCCTCTCCTTGGAAAGGAAAGGGGGAAGAGATTTTAGAGAGGGGCTTCACCCCCTCTCTTATCCATAACTCCCCCTTCCCTTGTAAGGGAAGGGGGTCAGGGGGATAGGTTGCTAAATAACCCCTTAACAATATTATCAAGTTGGCTTAAAGTCTAGGATATTCAGCCTCAGCCTCTCCTCCCCATTTTACCGGTCAATACTTTGTTATGTCATAACCGTTGACAGAAGCCGGCTTACAGAGTAGCCTTAGATTTGACCGTCGGCCACGGTATCCCCACATAGGCCCAAATTCAGTAGAAAGGTTGAGAATGGTCAGGCGCCCACACTTCTTCTATGGCTGGGTTATTGTCGGCCTTGCTATCGTCGGTGGAACTCTAGTTTACGGCATCAGGCACTCCTTTTCAATCTTCTTTCCGTCCATTCTGGATGAGTTTGGTTGGGCCCGGGGCAGCACTGCTATAATGCTGTCCCTGAATGTTCTTATCTATGGTTTGATGGCGCCGGTAGCCGGCAGCCTGGCCGACCGCTGGAAGCCGAGACGAGTCATGCCGATAGGCGTCACTATTCTTGGTCTGGCTACTGCTGGCTGTGCCTTCGCTCATGAGCTGTGGCATTTTTACCTGCTCTTTGGTATTCTGATACCTATAGGAAGTGCCTTTAGCGGCTGGGCACTCTTCGCTCCGGCGTTGGCAAACTGGTTCACCAAGAGGCGCGGGCTAGTAACAGGGCTAGGTCAGGTGGGGGGTGGCCTTAGTTTCACCTATGGTATGTTCGCTGCATTCTCTATATCCCAGTTCGGCTGGCGTCATGCCTATTTTGTCCTCGCCGGCACACTGGTTGTTTTGCTGCTGCCCCTCTATTTCCTCTTTTTTCATTACCGCCCGGAGAACAAAGGCTTAAAGGCTTACGGTGCTGGCGAACTGCCAGCTGCCAAGGGATTAACCACCGAAGTAAGTGTCAAGAATCCCATATCTCACGACTGGACTCTAGGCCAAGCCATGAGGACCTACCAGCTATGGCTCTTGGTGTTGTCTTTCTCTCTCTACTGGGGTGTGGGCAACTATCTAGTACTGGCCCATCAGGTCAAATTCGCCGAGGATGTGGGATATAGCAGTATGTTCGCTGTCTCTATCTTCGCCCTCTTCGGCATCTTCATGGTCGCCGGCCAACTCTCCGGGTCCATATCTGATTGGATTGGCCGGGAGAGAACCATTACGCTTGCAGCCATCCTGGCCATCGGTGCTTTAGTCTCCTTAGTTTCGGTTGGGGATACCTCCCAGCCCTGGCTCTTGTATGTCTATGCCACCTGCTTTGGCTACGGGGCTGGACTTTACTCGCCCACAATCTGGGCTGGTATGGCTGACATATTCCACGGTAGGCACTTCGGTGCCATAGCCGGCCTGTTGCTTACCGGGATGGGAATAGGTGCTACCATTGGCCCCTGGCTGGGCGGCTATATATATGATACCTCAGGAAGCTATATTAGTGCCTTTGTTCTCTGTATGGTGTGCTTTGGCTTAGCATGTATAGCCTTCTGGATTGCGGCACCAAGACATGCAGCCAGGCTGCGAGCCAAAGCCTAGAGCTTGCTTCAGACGATGCCCCTTTTTCGGATGTAGTTCTTAAGCTCTTACTACTCAGCTCAGCCAAACCAGGTCCAGGCGAGTTCCTCTTTCGGTAACAGTAGGCTGTTTTTTCGAGTTCGGGACATATTCTGACGAATCGTGTCTGCCGTGACTTAGCTACCCGGCGCAAAGTCCAGGATATTGAGCCTCAGCCTCTCCTCCCCACCCCAGCGGTCTATCTCTAGGTTACAGACGATATCAAGGGGTGAGGATAATTCAGCTAGATAATTACCCAGTCTAAAACCTACCCCATCCCACACTGTGCCCCCCTGCCGTAGTTTCATCCTCAGGTGCTCTCCATTACTGCCCATAGGGTAGCAATTAACCACCTCCACCCGGTGGCTGAGGAAGGTGGGTACTGGGTTACCATAACCAAAGGGAGCTAGCTGCCCAATTGCCCTAAAAGTATCCCCGCTGAGTTCAGACAGAGTAACCTCAGCATCAATATCCAGTTGGGGGCGAAGGTCAACCCTAGCTAGCTGGGTAGTGGCTAGCTGCAGGAGTATTTGCTCAAGACGGGGCAAATTCTTGGTGGGCAGGGTAAAACCAGCTGCCCGCGCATGACCACCAAAGTGAGAGAAGAGGCGACTACACTGTTTTAGGGCGTAGATAATATTAAACTCGGGAATACTGCGACAACTACCGCTACTGAACCGCTCGCCGACATGGATAACAATAGCCGGGCGATAAAACTCCTCTGACAATCTGCTGGCTACCAGCCCGGCGATGCCAGCCAGATAGTCCCTATCGCCGGCTATTAGCAGTGGTAAAATCCCTTTAGCTAATATTTGCTCTCTAGCCCGAGCCAAGACCTTGGTGGTTAGTCTTTGCCGTTCGGCGTTCTTTTGTTCTAGCCAAGTAGATAACTGGTGTGCTTCTTGGGGTGATGTAGTCATCAGCAATTTATAGCTGGTCATGGCATGGGCTAACCTGCCGGCAGCATTTAACCGCGGAGCCAAGGTCCATGAAATACTTTCCGTACCAACACTACCAATATTAAGTCCTGACTGAGTTATCATTTCCTTGACACCGAGGCGAGGGCTGGCGTTTATTAGCTTCAGCCCCCGCTTAACCAGATACCTGTTTTCTCCCAGTAGCGGCACCATATCAGCTACCGTCCCCAGGGCGACCAGGTCAATTAGTCCCTCCAGTTGCTGCTCCTGACCGATACCCTGAAACAGAGCCTCAAGGAGCTTGAGGGCTACCCCCACCCCAGCCAGCTCGGAGAAGGGGTAATTGGAATGGGGTAGCTTGGGATTAATAACCGCCACGGCTAGTGGGACTACCTCCAGGGGGGTATGGTGGTCGGTAATTATTACATCCAGCCCCACCCTTCTGGCTCGCTTAACCTCAGCGAGGGCGGTAATCCCACAATCAACGGTAATAACTAGGCTAATGCCTTGGCGGTAGAGGTTTTCCAGAGCAGCGGTCTTAAGTCCGTAGCCTTCGGTTAAGCGGTGTGGTATATAGGGAGTAATCTTTCCGCCAAGGGCTGATAACCCTTGGGCTAGTAAGGCAGTCCCGGTGATGCCGTCAACGTCAAAGTCTCCGTAGATAGCAATGTTTTCCCCGGAGAGCAAGGCACGGTAAATCCTAGCTACTGCCTGGTGCATGTCCGGCAATAACCAAGGGTCACCTGACAGGCGTTTATCAGCGGCCAGGAATAACTCTAACTGGGACGGCTCAGTAAGACCCCGGTTGTATAGGAGCTGAACTATAAGCGGGGAAAGACCTGGTATATTAACCGAAAGTTGGTTTGAAGCTGGTGGCAGAACATGCCAACGACAATGCCTCAAGTCTATGCCTCAGAATATCGCCGAAAGACTAGAACTGAGTTATGACCACCAAAGCCAAAGGAATTAGACAGAGCCGTGGTAACTTTGGCTCGGCGGGCTGTATTGGGCACGTAATCTAAATCGCATTCCGGGTCAGGGTGGGTAAGGTTTATAGTCGGTGGTATAATTCCGTGCTGGATGACCATAATACATATCGCTGCCTCAACCGCACCAGCAGCACCGATGAGATGCCCTACCATCGACTTAGTGGAACTTATTGGAATGCGATAGGCGTTACCACCGAATACAGTCTTTATCGCTTTGGTCTCCGTTTTATCGTTCAGAGGGGTTGAGGTACCATGAGCGTTAATATAATCAATGCTGGTGCTAGCCAGCCCGGCTTTGTCGAGCGCCATCTGCATCGCCATGACGGCACCCTCACCCTTCTCAAGCGGCTGGGTAACATGATAGGCGTCGCCGCTGGCACCATAGCCAATCACTTCGGCTAGAATATTAGCCCCTCGCTTTTGAGCATGGGCAAGGTTTTCCAAGATAAGGATGCCCGCGCCTTCACTAATAACAAAGCCATCACGTTCAGCATCAAAGGGGCGGGAGGCCAGTTGTGGCGCATCGTTTCTGGTTGAAATAGCTCTCATGGCGTTAAACGAGGCAATACCCATCGGGTTGATTATTGACTCACTGCCGCCAGCTATCATGACCCGGGCATCACCACGCCTGATAATCTCATAAGCCGCCCCTATGGCATCTGAGCCACTGGAACAAGCTGAGGTCGTACACAGATTGGGACCCTTTACTCCGAGCACAATGGATGCGTGGGCCGCCGCTATATCACATATCATCATCGGGATTAGGAAAGGGCTCACTCTGTCTGGCCCCTTTTCAAATAGTATCCTGGCTTGTTCCATTAGGGTAGTTAGACCGCCAATGCCACTGCCTATTATGACTCCAATGTTGTCCTGGTTGGTAGCGTTGATTTGGATTCCCGAGTGTTCCACTGCCTGAAAACTGGCGGCTACCGCCAGTTGAGCAAAGCGGTCCATGCGGCGGACATCCTTGCGGCTGATATAATCACTAGGCTCAAAGCCTTTTACCTCGCCAGCAAACTTGGTTTCAAAGGGCTCGGGGGCAAACAGAGTAATATAATCAATGCCAGACTGCCCACTGATAAGACCTTCCCAGGTAGTAGCCATATTTAGCCCAAGTGGGCTCAGAACACCTATACCCGTAACCACCACCCTATTGTTGGAACTTTTTTTTAACCTCACTCCCTTAATTTACCTCCAAAAATCAGGATTTTGGGGAACTTACAGGGCAAGCATAAACTCAGTAAAATTTTACCACAATTTCAGTTTACCAGCAAGTCTGTGTCCTTGTTCAGTCCCTAAAACTAGCCAGCTAGCCTCAAAACTATTATACTTAAACAAAGGTCTGGACTATAATATGGGAAATATAGCTATATAGGAGTTAGGATAATGAAAGGGGTATTCATATCAATCGGTATCCTAGGTATCCTAGTTTTAATATGCTTTGGCGGTCTGTTTCTTTATGACGTAGCCCATTCACAGGGTGAGTCAGACGGATATAGTGATGGCTATAACCAAGGATATACAGACGGTCAGGAGGTGGGCTACAGTTCCGGCGAGACCGAGGGTTATCACCTGGGTAAACAAGGGGGTTATGAGGAGGGTTACCTAGCCGGTAAGTCTGACGGTTATGAAGAGGGTGTTGAAGCTGGTTACGAAGAAGGTGTTAGCGCCGCCTTAGGCCATGACTACACCATAATAGACCCTACATATAAGCAAGCTATTAAGTTCCTTAAGGAGGACGAGACCGACGAAAATAAATTTGTGGAGGATATTTACGTATGCAGTCACTTCGCCAGGGACGTATGTAATAATGCTGAGAGTGAAGGACTGCGGTGTGCTTTTATTGAAATACGCTATCCAGACGGAGGGCATTCAATAATAGCCTTCAACACGACTGACGAAGGGCTTGTCTATTTTGAACCACAAAGCGACGAGATAGTGAAACCCGTTGTAGGTAAATGGTACTATAAATGCGTAGAGCCTAAACCTGGCTACCGTTATGAGAAACCTTCATTTGATGATACCATAGTGGACATCGTGGTCATTTGGTGAAATTTTCGGATATTTTGGCTGAACTTGC
>JAUVZE010000050.1 GCA_030602665.1 Dehalococcoidia bacterium | reverse complement strand
AACTCGCGCCTCGTCTATAGCCCCTTTTGCCTCCTGCCCATAGGAATAGATACTGGAAGGGTTACCAAAGACTTTGGTAAAGTACGGTAGCATCACCTTCACCACATCGGGATGTGTTGGCGTAGTGGCAGCATAATCAAGGTATATCCTTCTCATTTTTTAACCCTCCACAATAATAATGCCTTACCTTTTGGCCTGTGGTATTATCCGCATCCACAATCTCCACCTGTCGCACAGGCAGCAGCATCAGGGCAGTCAGCGCTGCCACACAACATCTTGAGGAGGGTTACGCTAACAAAATCTGCTGCCCGGTAAGTTTCCTCATATGTTTTCCCCTCGATAATAAACTTGCCGTCACCAAGAACTCTTACTGCCGTTGATTGCGCCCCACTTTTAGGACCTTTTATCTGAACTATGGTAGTCTCGGGAGTAGCATGTGAATCCAGAGACTGGATTTGTGGCCCCTTTACCACAGAGTTTTCCAGCTTGCCACCGGGTTTGGTGTAGGCAACGCCGGCAAACTTACGGGGGTTAGCGATTTGTAGATATAGTGCTAGGTCGTTAACCGCTGGCATTACCTCGTCTTCCTCATCCGGGTTTATCAGTATAGTAGTATGCAAGACTTGTTGGCCTATCATCCCCAGGAGGAGTGCCGAGTGCTTCGCTAGTGTATCTTCTCCGGGTGCTTCGAGCGGCACTTTCAGAGCTTCTTTAGGGTCTGTCTTGAAGGGAAACCGTGCCCCCCTTGCCTCTATGAAGTAACAACCCTCTTCTGAGTTGTAGGTTACTATTCCCTCGTACATGCCTAGCTGAATCTTGTCTGTTTGCGAAGGCTTGTCTTTTTCTGTTGCCCCAGGTGTGATGCCTGGCTTACTTGAACCACCACATGCTGTCGTAAGTACAATAATGGCAAGGAGAATGCTGAGGATAGTTATGACTTGCTTAGTTTTGTGTTTCATGACACGAGCCTCCCGTCGATTATTCTTACCTGTCTATTGGCAAACTTTGCCATTTCCACATCGTGGGTCACTAAGAGCACGGTTACGCCTTCTGTATTCAGCCTTTTTATTTCTCTCATAAACTCCTCTCCAGTTTTTGTGTCGAGATTACCGGTTGGTTCGTCTGCCAATAATACCGAGGCATTATTAGCCAAGGCACGGGCAATAGCGACGCGTTGTTGCTCTCCTATGCTAAGCTCAGAGGGAAGATGAGACAACCGTTCCTTTAAGCCAACCCTATCCAGTAATTCCTTAGCCACGAGTTTTTGGTCAGCCGACTTTGCTCCAGCAAGATAAAGCGGGATTTCGACGTTTTCGATTGCCGTGAGATATGAGAGGAGGTTAAAGGTCTGAAATATGAAACCAAAACTCTTTCTTCTGAAAGCTATACGTTGTTTCAAACTCAGTTTGTAAAGTGATACGCCGTCAACCATGACTTCGCCCTCCGTTGGAGTTAACAAACCAGCGACTACATTTAGAAGTGTGGTTTTCCCGCTTCCACTTGGACCAACTATGGAGATAAAATCGCCATTTTTTATCTCTAAACTTACATCTTTCAGCACCTCTATATTACCATAGGTCTTGGTTATATTTTTTACCTCAATCATGCCTACACCTCTCGCAACGCCTCAACCGGGTCCAGCCGGGTCGCTCTTCTGGCTGGTAGAATACTGGATATGACACAAATTACCGTAGAGATTACGACAGAATATGGTAAGAGTTGGAATATTGGTGACACCGGTGTGTCAGCGATTTGTGGCCCTGCCACCATTGAGATAAGTGTTCCTACAGCATAACCAACCAAACCTCCGACTACACCAAGAATCAAGGCCTTTGATATGAAAACCTTGTATATCTTGCCCGCATCCATGCCTATTGCCAGGAGGATTCCGATCTCACGACGCCGTTCAGAAACAGATGAGGACATGTAGTTCATCATAAGAAAGGCACCCAGACACAGAACGACTATAGAAATTATGCGAGTGAAATCCCCGATTTTGGTAAGTGTCCCCATCTGGGCTTCAGCAATCTGCTTTACAGCAATGACCTTAGCGTCGTCCGGCAGTGCTGCATCTATCTCATCGACAAAGTCATATAGATTCATTTCCGGACATGCGATACAACTGGTAGAGACCTCGATCAAGTTTACCATTCTTCTATTGTCAGTAAGTTCTTGCAAGACATCCAGTGGCACAAATGCTGCAAAGTCATCGGCTGAGCCAGTCTCGTCTAGCACCCCGGTGACTGCAAACGTCTCACCATCTAACTTTATAGGGGAGACTGCTCCTAAATGAGCACCTGCATAATGACCCAGCAGGACTTGCTTCCCCCGTGGAAACTCATCAGTTACCACCATCTTGTTTATCATCCACCAAGGCTTTGCCTGTCTCTCATCGTCGGTAACACCGACTACTAGCAGGTTAACATCTCCAACCTCGAAGCGTTCATATAATTTAGGGGAAACTGCTACCAGCATTCCGCTGTGCTCTATGTTTTGTATTCTATTGACGTATATTTCAGGAAGGGTCGCACTGCCGCCTGGTGACCCAGAGTAGGCATCAAAAGGCTCGTCCTTGGGTTGAACGATTATGTTTGCCCCAAATCTCAGAAGCTGCTCTTTAGTCTTCTCATATAGTGCTTCATTGGTGGTCTGAGCAGCAACAAATATGCTAATTCCTAGGAGGATGCATGAGATGCCAGCCGCTGCTTTCCACTTCCTTCGCCCCATCTCCTTGGCAACAAAATCTATTGTTCGCATTTTTGTAATCCTTTAAGCCTATACCCCCTTCCTTTTCCCTCGCACTTTCGACGCAAAGCTCTGCCATAAGACACTCCCCACTCCTTCATCGGGGCTTGTGCCTGTTCTAGCTCATCAATCAAATCATCGACGTTACGGGCTGCTTTTACTTTCGCGTGTTCTACCCCCGTCCATTTACATTCTCTTCGTTTAAGCCTCTTCTATCGGGCGCTCCTTAAGATTCTTGAAGGTTATGCCCGATTCTACCCCGGGCAGCGGTGCCACCGGCTCAGTCAGGAGGAATTCGCCTTTCTGTATCCAGTTTTTCAAGATACTGGCGATTTCCACTGCCTTAGGATAGCTGGAGAGAGAGGCGGTAGGTACTTCCTTACTGTGAACTTCTATCTTCCCGCTCTTGAGTTGGGCATAACTAACCTCACCGAGAATGTCCGGTTTCCTCTGGGGGTAAGTCTCGGAATAGTCTACGATAGGAGCGAAAATGTCGGCATCCCTCACTATTGTATAACGGAGGACTTCTTCAGAGAGTATGGGTATGGGAACACCGATGCCCACCGTTGTGGTACAGCCATAGCCCAACATGCTTGTCCCACGGAGCCACTCGGGCTTCATCTGTTTTAAGTCGCCAATTACCGCCAGTGTTCCTGCTGGTCGCCTCGGCACACCATTATCTCCACGAAGGGCATTGGGGTTATGCTGTGTACCCTGCCAGGCAACATAGCCAATCCCTCCTCCCAGGAAAATCTTTGTCCCTATACCTATAGTCTTATAGTAGGGGTCATTGAGGAGTGGTGAAAGCTGTCCAGCGCTACAGTAGTTAGCATTTCCCAGACTTGGCTTAAGCACCCCCATATAGGTATAAATAGTCCTATCGGAGAGGTTCACTGCCACGTTGTAGTTCTGGTAGGCATTCCTGATATTGAACAGCACCGCCTCGTTGAGGTCATTTATGTTAATCAGGGTTTCCAGCTTTTTCCTCGGGTAGCAGTCTGTCCCATAGGCAGTGGCTACCAGCCTGATATCCTTCCCAGCTACTAGGTCCTCGATTACATGGCCGCCGCCATAACTGAACTCACCAGGATAGAGCTTATTTCTAGGGTCATCCTCAGGGATAGCAGTCACTCCAAGGAAAATATCTACAGCGGCCAGCCCGGCATAGACTGGAATATCGTTCAAGTAAACCTTGCCACCGCCAAGTTTTATCCTTGGCTCAGCATGCCCTATGTTGAGAAAGGCGCCGGAAGAACACATTGGGCCAAAGGTACCGGTAGTTACCACATCCACCTCTTTGGCTGCCTCCTTTAGACCTTTCTTCTTAGTGACTTCGATTACTTCCTCGGCGGTCACTACCACCGCCTCTCCCTTGCGAATCTTCTCATTGATTTCTATGATTGTCTTTGTCATGTGTTACCCTCCAAAACTTTAATCTTGTTACCGTATTAGCCCTTTCGGGCAACACATGAGCCATAGGGTTATCATCACCTTCATTCGCTTATCCTCTTTCTCGTTTTTCTGGTCCACCTGCAGTGAGCACAGGCTCCCTTGAGGGCTCCAATCGGCTTACACGCTGTTTCAATTTATCCTGTTCTTCTATGATAAGCTTGAGTGTTTCAGTGACAGGGTCAGGCAACTTCCCGTGCTCCAGGTCCAAGAGTGGTTCATGGCGGTCCGCGACGACTCTTCCTGAGAGTCCCACCACCGTAACCCCGGGCGGAATTGATTTTATGACTACTGAGCCTGAACCAATCCTGGCCCCGCCTCCTATAGTGATAGCACATAGCGCCACTGCCCCGGTCCCTATTACAACATTGTTGCCGATTGTGGGATGGCTCTTCTCCTTCCTTAGAGTTGTTCCTCCGAGAACAACCCCCTGATACATCAACACATCATCTCCTACTTCGGCTGCCTCCCCGATGACCACCCCAGCTCCATGGTCAATAAAGAAACGCCTACCGATTTATATACTCTGCGCAGATTGATAAAGCTCTTGAAAAAGCCAGGTAGATAGATAGCGTTCACCGGTATCAGGTAAAACCACTACTATGAGCTTCCCCTCGTTGGCTGGCCTTTTGGCTACCTCCAGAGCTGCCCAGGTTGCTGCCCCTCCCGATATGCCGGCCAGTATCCCTTCCTCTTTGGCTAATCTTCTCGCCATTATTTCCGCATCTTCATTGGTGACCTTAACGATTTCATCAACCAAATCTTTTCTCAACACCTCTGGGACAAAGCCAGCCCCAATACCCTGAATCTTGTGTGATCCAGGCTTTCCCCCGGAGAGAACCGGGGAATCGGCTGGCTCAACAGCAATGGCTCTAAATTCAGGCTTCCTCTTCTTTATCACCTCGGCCACCCCGGTAATCGTTCCTCCGGTTCCAACCCCCGATATCAGAATATCTATCCCGCCGTTGGTATCCCTCCAGATCTCCTCAGCTGTGGTCAGGCGATGTATTTCTGGATTGGCCGGGTTCTTAAACTGCTGGGGCATAAGATAATTAGGGTTCTCTGCCACCAATTGTTCGGCTTTCCTCACCGCTCCTAGCATTCCCTCTACCCCGGGGGTTAGCACCAACTCGGCACCGAAGACAGATAGGAGTTGTCTCCGTTCCAGGGACATAGTGTCAGGCATAGTAAGGATGAGTTTGTATCCTCTGGCGGCGCACACAAAGGCAAGAGCAATGCCTGTATTGCCACTGGTAGGCTCAATTATCACTGTATCTTTGTTGATGAGCCCTTTCTCCTCAGCGTCAACAATCATTGATACTCCTATCCTGTCCTTCACGCTGCCTAACGGATTAAAGGACTCAAGCTTGGCTACCACCTCTGCCTTCGTCCCCACAACTATTCGGTTCAATCTGACCAAGGGCGTATTCCCGATTAACTCGGTCGAATCCACGGCTATGCCTCTGGCTAACTTGGGTATCTCTACTGTTTTATACTGTAGCTTCGCTACTTTTTGAAATGTCTCTGCCATCCTAATTCCCCTTTTTACACACCTCGTTGGAGTTACCACTTGATAAACTTATATGTGGTACATCACCTCTTCAGGTTGCCCTTTCCTCTTTTGCCGCTCCACCAAATCCTGCAAGGTCGTAGACTCCAATACTTCATCCATTACCTTTTTCAGTTCACCCCAGATATCCCGGGTAACACAAAAGTCAGAGCGGGGGCAGTATTTGGGATCACTGATACACTCTACCAGAGCAATTGAACCTTCAAGAAGTCCTATCACCTCACTAAGCTTTATCTTCTGGGGAGACCTAGCTAACCAGACACCACCCCGTGCCCCTGGTGTGCTCCTTATTATTCCCGCTGTTACTAGGGGAGTGATTAAATGCTCTAGATACTGTAGTGGAATCTGCTGACTTTGGGCGATATCTTTTAAGGGAACCGGTCCCTCTCTATGGTGAAGGGCTAGCTCTAACAGTGCCCTGGTTCCATATCGTCCTCTAGTAGAAAGCTTCATTGACCCACCTCTTTGTTGACAATTATGACCAATATAGTCAATAATATCACAAGACGGGAGGATTGTCAATAGCCTTTTCCGGCTCAGTAAATATGCCATTCCTGGAATACGGCTCCCGGAACAAGGTGCACTTGAAGTGTCGTGAAAGAGAATGAGGAACAACAACTATTACTTATGATTGCGCTAGGAAGAGGCTAATGAGCGGGTTAGGATAAATCCGAAAAGTGGAGAGGGCTCAGCTCAAAGCCCCATTTCTCCAGGGTTCTTGCTGATTGGAGCACTGAGAAATGCTCTATAGCTGAGAGTACCACATGCTTACCCTTATTTTGTTGAGCCAGCGCCAGCCCCTTAATGGCGAAATTATTGCTTTCAGTGCCGCTGCCGGTGAAGATTATCTCCTCGGCATTGGCCCCGATAAGCTGAGCCACTTTTGCCCGTGCAGCGTCCACTGCTTCCCGGGCAGTATCACCCCAATCATGGAGCGAGGAGGGGTTGCCAAAAACCTCATTCAGGAACGGTATCATCGACTGCCGAACCTCAGAGAGAAGAGGGGTAGTTGAGGCATTATCTAAATATACTTTTCTCATATCGACACCACTAATAACTCTGAGCCAACCCTATATTCTATTTACTTATATTTTACCACAAAGCATTACGGTTTACTGCTAGAGTTAACTGAGGCGTGATGGTATAATATAAAATTAGTAGGATACAAAAAAGCAATACCTGACAGATTCTTTTATGTTGCTCAAGGAGGTGGCAGAATGTTTCACATGTGGGATATGCCTGTAGGTATGGGTTGGTGGATGGCTTTCGGCGGGTTATGGATGGTGGTATTTTGGGGGGGCTCATCGCTCTTATCGTTTGGGGAATTACGAAACTAACTAGGCGAAGCGACTCTGCCCCAAAGCGTGACCCGCTGGGTGTGGCTAAAGAGCGCTATGCCAAGGGGGAGATATCCAGAGAAGAGTTTGAGCAGATCAAGAAGGATTTGTCCTAGCTCTTAGCGTAGAACAATGACCCAGAGAAGTCGACAGGGCTGGAGAAGAGATAATGGCAGAGAAGACCAAGCCCAAGAAATCGGAGAAGGCTCATATCCACATAACCGGAATGACCTGCACTACCTGCGCCGCTACCATCGAGAAGGGCCTGGTGGAAACACCTGGGGTAGAGCAGGCAAACGTGAGCTTTGCCTCGGAAAAGGCTATTGTAGAATATGACTCCTCCGAGGTAAACCTCAGCAAAATTAAGGATACAATCTCTCAAATAGGCTATGGGGTAGC
>JAUVZE010000078.1 GCA_030602665.1 Dehalococcoidia bacterium | reverse complement strand
CCCACCGACCACCTCGGCACCCTCGCCAATGCCCTGATAATTGCCTATGCCATCGGCAGATACCATTTGCTTGACATCAGGTTCGTGGCGCGAAGAGGGCTGGCCTACTTTATCTTAATTGGCGCTCTCATTGGTATTTATATAGGTGCCATATTCCTTGGTTTCTGGCTCTTTCCCGAACAGCCGGTAAGCAGTATTGTATCAGTTGCGACTGTAATAGCTTTGTTGCTGGCTTTAATGGCTCGCCCATTAAGGCATGTTCTCCAGGATGCAGTAGACCGTTTCTTCTATCGGGGAACCTATGAGCATCGTCAGGCACTGCTCAGCTTCAGCAGTAAAATGGGTGGCATCCTTAACCTGGATGAGCTGGCTAAAGAGATGTTACCGGCAATGACCAGAGCCCTGAACATCACCCAGGCCAGCCTATTGCTTGAGGATATTGGTAGTGGTGATTTTACCGTCTATTTCGCTCATCCCAAAGCTAAGAGCGAGTTAAGTGACGAGCTTAGGTTTAGTGCTGACAACCCTGTTGTCGTCTGGCTGGAGAAAGAAACTAAACCCCTTGCCCTAAAGCAAATTGATAATATCCCGGAATTTAAGGCATTGTGGCAGGTAGAAAAGGAAAAATTAGCTATCTCCCATTTAGAACTCCTGTGTCCCATCAAAAGCCGGGGCAGGCTAATTGGCATTCTAGCCATGGATAGAAAGCGGTCAGGCGGCCTTTATTCCCAAGAAGATATAGAGTTGGTGATGAGCCTGGCCGGCCAAGCCAGTATTATAATTGAAAATGCTCAGCTTTATACCCAAGCTACCATAAGAGCAAATACTGATGGACTGACCGGATTATATAACCACCGTCATTTCCACGAAAGCCTGGAGCAGGAGATTGCGCGGGGTGCACGCTTCGGCACCATGTTTTCGGTAATAATGCTAGACATAGACCTTTTCAAGGTGTATAACGATATTTATGGGCATCTGGCTGGTGACCAGATTCTGCGCAAAATGGGTGAGCTTATTAAGGACTCTGTCCGCAAGCTGGACGTCCCCTTTCGCTACGGGGGAGAGGAATTCACGGTCATTCTGCCTGAGGCACGACTTGATGACGCCTACAAAGTAGCCGAGCGTATTCGTAGAGCAATAGAGTCAAAAGCGAGCATCAAGGCAATGCCGGTGACGGTTAGCCTTGGTGTCGCTAGTTGGCCATCTGATGGTGTAACGAAGGAGGAAATCATTGGCTGTGCTGATGCGGCACTATACTGGGCTAAACAAACCGGCAGAAACCGGACCTGCTTATCTTCAGATATAGTAAAACCAGCAACACCCCTGATAGGTGAAGAGCTTGAGGCGCGGCGGGGAGCTTTAAACATAATCTATGCTCTAGCCGCCACGGTTGATGCCAAGGACCACTACACCTATGGTCACTCCAAGAAAGTCAGCGAGTATTCAGTAGTTTTGTCTGAGGCGCTTGGTCTGCCTGAAGATAGAATTACTACCATCCGGGCAGCTGCTCTGCTGCATGATATCGGCAAAATTGGCATCCCTGACTCCGTACTCAACAAAGAAGGAACCCTGACTGAGAAGGAGTGGGAGCAAGTCAAAGCTCACCCTCAAGATGGCGTAGAGATACTTAGGCATATCATCAACCTGGTTAACTGCCTGCCAGCTATCTTGCATCATCACGAGCACTATGATGGTAGTGGCTACCCTTCTGGCTTAAAAGGTGAGGACATTCCTTCGGAGGCTCGTATTCTGGCCATAGCTGACGCTTATGACGCCATAACTTCGCTGCGACCTTACCGTGAGCGCCTATCACCACAGCAAGCTCTTGATGAGCTGAAACGCTGTGCTGGAGCCCAATTTGACCCTGAGTTAGTAGATATCTTCTGTAAGGTGATGCAGCCAACTCTAGTCAAAGAGTTGGAAATGAGATAGTCAATTTAGTCTCGGCCAGCACCGATAAGCTCACTTACGTCCTCTATCCCCTCTTTTCCCATAAATTGCTCTATTCCCTGTAGAATATCAAGCGGAGCCCGGGGGTTAGCAAAGCTAGCGGTGCCCACCTGGATAGCACTGGCTCCAGCCATAATAAACTCTATGGCATCGCTGGCGGTGGTGATGCCACCACAACCGATGACTGGCACTTCTACGGCTCCAGCTACCTCATACACCATATATAAGGCTATCGGTTTTATGGCTGGTCCAGATAGTCCTCCGCTTATGTTGCCCAGTAGCGGTCGGCGCTTGGCTATGTCTATAGTCATGCCTTTCAGGGTGTTGATTAGGGATATGGCATCGGCTCCAGCTTCAGCCACCGCTATGGCTACCTCAGCTATATTACTGGTGTTTGGTGTTAACTTAACCAATACCGGTAGGGAAGTAGCTGCTTTGACGGCGGCGGTTACTCTGGCAGCTGGCTCTGGGTCTTTGCCAAACTCAGCACCCCCACCTTTGATGTTAGGGGAACTGATGTTTACCTCAATAGCGCTAATACCAGCTACCCCATCCAGTTCACCAGCCACTTGGGCGTACTCGTCAGTAGTTTGGCCGGCAATATTAACGATGACGGGAACACGCCATTGCGCCCAGAGGGGTGCCTTTTCCTTGATTAAGGCTTTAACTCCGATGTTCTGTAACCCAATTGAGTTGAGTAAACCAGAGGCGGTTTCGGCCAGTCTTAGCTGTGGATTCCCCTCTCTTGGCTTGAGGGTGGTTCCCTTGCACACAATAGCCCCCAGCCGTTGAATATCAAACAGATGGCGATACTCGGTGCCGTAGCCAAAGGTGCCTGAAGCGGTCATCACCGGGTTAGCCAGTAATAAGCCCTTTTGGTGTTTGGGTGCCAATTGAACAGAAAGATTCATTGCTTATTCCTTACGATAGCTCCAAAACAGTGCCGGTGTTATTAAAGAAGAACTTGTCGCCAAATTCTTGGGCTAGTCGTGCTGCTACTGGTAGACTAGTACAATGACACAAGCCTAATCTTTGCACACGCAGTTCCTTAAGAGTAGCTATTGTCAGCCGAACCCGCTCTTCAGAAGCACCGATCAGGTAGGAGCCGCCCAACACGGTGTGTATCTCTTTTCTGCCGGTAAGCTGCTGAGCATGGTAGAGGGTATTGATGATGCCACGGTGGGCACAACCTAAAACGACGACCAATCCTAACTCGGTATTTATAATTAGTGCCAGGTCATCTAAAACCTTATCCGGCTCCCAGGTATTAGCTTCTCTCGCCCAGAGGTGAGGGTCTATCTCCTCGTAATCGGTTACCATTGGAACCTCACCAGTGGTCATTATGTTATCAGCGATTTTTACCGGTTTTGTCGATAGGTTAAACCTAGCACCGAGGCTTTCTAGTTCTTCACGCTGGAAAGGTATGCCAGCATACCTATCGGCTCGACCTTGGCGACGACTATATGTGGCTTTCCATATATCGGGATGGGCTATTATCTCCACCTCTTTCCTCATCCTGCGTAGGACTTGACACAAACCACCAGTATGGTCAAAGTGACCATGATTCAAGACAATCTTATCAACTTTGCTCAGGTCAATGCCAAGAATATCAGCGTTATGGCAGACTGAGATGCTCGGCCCAGTGTCAAACAAGATATTCACCTCATCGGTTTCTACTAGCACGCTCCACCCAAATTCAGCTAGCACGTCAATCGCACCGGCTGTATTTTCGCAAAGGGTAGTGATGCGGAGCTTCATTTTATCCTCTCCCCAGTTTGTCTGCTTAATTTTACTTTACCGGTTAGGACTTTTACTTAATACCGCTTTAACCTTGTCCTCTATGGTTGCCAGTCTATCACGGCGGTCATCAATGTAGATGGTAGTGGCTACTCTTTTGGCTCCCATGGTAAAGGGTACCTCATGTATTTTCTGCGCCAGCTCCAGAACCTGCTCCAGGGGTCCCTGAATGATTGTCCCCATAGCGGTTAGCTGGTAGCTTATGCCTTGAGCTTGTTTGATGGTATCAAGGCAAGCGGCAACGTAGTGGCTTAAACTGGTAGTTGCTGTGCCCAAAGGGACAACATGTATTTCGGCAATAACCTGCTCTTTCATTATGGTTACCTCCATTTTAATATTTGTAGTTGACTTATTATATCCCATATACTATCATAGCTTAAATGGGTGGCTTTTGACTATATGCCTGGGTAGGTATTGACCAAATACAAGAAATGGGATACACTTAAGATATGACATACTTAGCTACTTCAGGGTTTAGCTATACGCCACCAGAGCCCGGCGAGTGGCTACCTAAGCGGGATAGTGTGACCGAGAAGACCTTTATCTTCGCCAATGGTCACTGTTCAAGGTGGCGATTGGCACAATTCACCAATTGCGGCTGATACTGGACTAATTTGTCATACCTGCCAAAGCTCTCTCAGATAACATTTAAGTATAATAACTTACTTGTCAGCACTGAGAGAGAAAAACCTATTTCAAGTTTGACAGTGGGTGGAGGGAGGACAAAATGACTATAGTCTTCAATCTACTTCGTTCTCGTTTGGAGCAGGAGCAGAAGCGCTTAACTGAGGAGTTGGAACAGTTGAGGGCTAGTAAGCACCCTACAAGTGAAAGGCGAGAGGGTAGTCCTTTTGGTAAGAGGGAGGAAGAGGCTACCGAGAGCTTTGAGTTAGAGAAACGCCTAGCTTTAGAGAAGCGAGTAAAGGACCAGTTGGCAGATATAGAGCACGCTTTGCACAAGTTTGACGAGGGAACCTATGGCTTGTGTGACAATTGCGGTCAACCTATAGACCCCGCCCGATTAGAGGCACTCCCACAAGCTAACCTGTGCTTGAGTTGTAAGGCAAAGAATGCAAAAGGCAAATTGTCTTCAGGTTAAGTGGCGGAATGTGGTCTTTTTCCTTACTGCATTTCTGATAGCATTTGCCGACCAGCTCAGCAAGCTCTGGATAAGGACTAATTTAGCCATCGGGCAATCAATACCTGAGGTAGGGTTCCCGAGACTAACCCATATTACCAATACTGGGTCGGCCTTTGGCTTATTTCAGGGACAAACTTTTCTACTAACCATTGTTGCCTTAGTGAGTGTTGCTGTTCTCCTACTCTATGCTGTGCTTTTCTATCGTCGATTCCCCTTTCTAGATAATTGGTTAGCTTGGGTAGGTCTTAGCTTGGTTCTCGGCGGCACAGTAGGTAACCTCATTGACCGACTACGCTTGGGCTATGTCACCGATTTCATTGATTTTGGTTTCTGGCCAGCGTTTAACCTGGCTGATTCAACTGTAGTAGTTGGTGTTATCATATTTGTTTACTCACTCCTTCCTCTAGCCAGAGCTGGTAAACACTGATTTATTAGCCTGATGATGGATAAAGTATATAATTTTATCGCTGATAAGCCGGATGTTCGTCTTGATAGGTATGTTAGTGAGAAGTGCCCGGAACTCTCCCGGACCTATGCTCAGCGGCTTATCGCTGATGGCTATATCACGGTTAATGACCGCCTGGCTAAGGCAAGCCTTAGACTTAGTATTGGTGACCGG
>JAUVZE010000083.1 GCA_030602665.1 Dehalococcoidia bacterium | reverse complement strand
CCCAGAGAGGCGGTGCCCAAGATAAAGCTAGCCCGGGTTAATCTTAAACGTATGGATGAGATTCTTAAGGAAACTCACCACGATATGACTGCCTTCCTTGGTGCGGTATCGGATAGCCTGGGTAATGAATCGCGTTTTATTCACCTTGGCCTTACCTCTTCTGATGTAATAGATACTGCCCTCAGCCTACAACTAGTTGAAGCAACGGAGATCTTAAATCAAGACATAAAAGAACTCATTTCGGTATTGGCGCAAAAAGCAATAGAACATAAATATACGGTTATGATAGGTCGCACCCACGGTATTCATGCCGAACCAACCTCCTTTGGTCTCAAGCTAGCCCTATGGGTTGAAGAGATGAAACGCAATAGGGTAAGGCTCGCTGAAGCCAAGAGAGCCATAGCCGTAGGTAAGATTTCAGGAGCAGTAGGCACCTATGCTACATTATCTCCTGAGGTTGAAGAGAAAGCCTGTACCCGATTGGGGCTCGCCCCAGCCCCGGTATCAAGCCAGATTTTGCAACGTGACCGCCACGCCCAATTCATTACTACATTAGCTCTAATCTCTAGCTCACTGGAGAAGTTCGCCACTGAGATTAGAGGCTTGCAAAAAACGGAGACTAGAGAAGTAGAGGAACCCTTTGGAGCGAGTCAGACCGGTTCTTCGGCTATGCCCCATAAACGAAATCCAGAGCTTTGTGAACGAATCTGCGGCCTAGCCCGATTGGTAAGGAGCTATGCTCTAACCTCAATGGAAAATATTGCCCTGTGGCATGAACGCGATATCAGCCACTCCTCCACTGAGCGCATTACTCTGCCCGACTCCTGCCTTATACTGGATTACTCACTCGCCCTTTTTACCTCAATAATGAGAGGGCTACAAATTTATCCCCAAAGGATGAAACAGAATATAAAGCTTACTAAGGGCTTAGTCTTCTCACAGCGAATAATGCTAGCTCTTATAGATAAAGGACTGAGTCGGCAAAAAGCATATGAACTGGTCCAGCGAAACGCTATGAAGGCATGGAAGGGGAATAAAAACTTCCTCAGTCTACTGAAGGCTGACTCTGAGGTTACTGCTGCTCTGCCACAAGGAGAGCTTAAGCCACTTTTCGATGAGCAATACTACCTGCGCTATGTAAACGAGATTTTTGAAAGGCTGGGCTTAACCGAAGCACAATGGAAAGAGAAACCTGGTATAGCCAAGCCTCCGGAGCTAGCCCCCAGAGCAATATAAGTATCGGCCTAACAGGTCGTCCATCAAGGGTAGATTGAAGGAGTGAAGCCCTTTCAAAGGTAATTCCTTTCCCTTGGCTGAAGGGAACGAAAGGTAAAACTTTTGTGTGTGCTTTTGCTCTTGGTCGACTATAGCGATGGCTCTGACTCTCTACTCTAGCCTGACGAGAGACAGGGCTTCCTTAGAAGATAATTGTAGCAATACAGCCCATCGGAAACAAAGAGAGCAGAACTGGTAGCAGTAAAACAAGCAGTGGCTGACAATGTTGAAAATCTCCATGTCTCCCATCTTATAATCGACTTTCTATTTGCTCCAAACAGGATAAGTAACCATGACCTTGTTGTCCATGGCAAGGGACACCCCAATAATTGTACACTGTCAACGGCTCTAGCGCGCTGTCGATATCATATCTTCGGGACTCCATAGCGTCCTCTAGGACTTGGATGATTAGTCAAGTTGCAACTTGCCAGAAATTGGTTATGTACTCATTACCAGATTATAAATCTTATCTACCTGGAACGGCATAGTGTGGTTGCGAGGCTACGAAGAGATGAATAGGAAAAAGCCTGATACTAACTATTGACAAAGTCAGCGCTCTCAGGGATGATGGTTTGTTCAGGTGAGGGTGCTACTTACAGCACTAAATATTTCGCAACAGAACCTATCCTCACTAGGCTAAAACTGGGGTAGTTTATTATTCTGCATAGAAAGTGCTTATCCAAGTTCTCCAGTTCGCGCCGAAAATCATTGCCAACGGGAGTCAGTAGCAGAAAGAGAGAAAAGGTGATATTATGGGAGAGTCAAAACAAAAGAGAAGCTACGGCGATGGGAAAAGTTTTAGTTTTTGGGAGCATCAATACAGACTTCGTCATCTATCTTGATACCCTCCCGGCACCAGGAGAAACAGTTACTGGCGGTAAATTCATGTCATTCCCTGGTGGTAAAGGGGCCAACCAGGCAGTAGCTGCGGCACGGGCGGGAGCAGAGGTTGAGATGTTTGGCTGTCTCGGTGATGACGCTCGTGGTAGGGAGCGGATAATAAACCTCGAAAACACAGGCGTTTCCACACGGAATATCACCGTGAAAGCGGGGGTTCATTCGGGCATTGCTCAGATTATCGTGGACAAAAGGGGGGAGAACGTTATCGCTATTGCTCCTGGAGCTAACTCCCTATTCAGCCTCGATGACATCACCTTCCCTGAATACTCTGAGGGTGAGACAATAGTTTCCCTTTTCCAGAATGAAATTCCCCAGGTAAGTACTGAAGCCACAATACGGGAGTGCAAGAAACGGAAGATGTTGGTTCTGTGGAATATAGCGCCAGCTTGTCAGGAGAAACCTTCTAAGGAAACTCTTGAAGCAGTTGATTTTCTCATTTGTAATCGACCTGAACTGATAGCTCTTGTTGGTGAGGGTGATAAGGAAACTCTCGCTCATATGCTCCGAAGCTGGGGGGCAACAAACATCGTCGTTACGCTCGGGGAAGAGGGCTCACTTCTCGTTACGGGTCAGGAGGTATACTATCAAGAAGCCTTCTCCGCTAAAGTTGTGGACACTGTTGGTACCGGGGACTGTTTCTGCGGAGTCTTTGCCTGCTCGCTGTCGTTCGGCATGTCGGTGAAAGAGTCTCTACGAAGAGCATCAGCGGCAGCAGCACTCTCAGCTACTGTCAGGGGAGCGCAGATTTCCATGCCCTCTGCAGACGCGGTAGATAGATTCCTCTCTGCGACCAGAGAGGCCCAGTGATACCTACCAGCGATAAAGACGCGATAGACCTTAAAGGAAGATAACGAATGATTGGAATATCCAAAGGATTGATCGACCTTATCCGTTATGAGGTTGTGCAACGGCGTGAAGAAGGATGCAATGTGGAAGCGATCGAGGAGCGTGTTGAGCGTGCCTTAAGAAGGAGCGACAGATTACGAGGGATAGAACTGTACGCTATCCTGTGCAACCTCGAAAGCTTGCAACCCGCAGAGTCATTTCCCTATGTAGAACCGTCCACGCTGGATGAGCTCCATGCCGAACGTCCCGACAGGCCGCGCCGCATGGAATTGAATCTCACGGATGCCTAGATGCTTGATCGTATTTACGGGCATGGTTAGGACAAGCTGCTGGCTGTGCCCCGGGAAAGCCTGTAGAAGGCTGAACCGTTTTTCCCCACTTCACAAGTGACACAGAGAGGAACACATTTAAGCAATGACTTCAGAATCCTGGCGAAGGAACCTCTATGCTATATTTGTTGCCGAGTTCATAGTGATAACGGGCTTCAGCTTCGTTAACCCTTTTATGCCACTCTTTATTCAGGAGCTGGGTACCTTCACCAGCCAAAAGGCTGCCTTCTGGGCAGGCGTAGCAACCTCAGCTAGTGGCATTGCAATGTTTTTCAGCGCCCCCCTATGGGGTATTGTAGCCGACCGGTGGGGCAGAAAGCCAATGGTGCTCAGAGCTATGTTCGGCGCCGGAATGGTCCTGGCCCTCATAGGTCTAGCCCCCAATATTTATTTCGTTGTTGCCTTGCGTTTTGCCCAGGGCTTGCTTAGCGGCACTGTTGCTGCCGCCTCAGCCCTGGTAGCATCCTTGACCCCCAGAAACAAGATGCCCTTCGCTATGGGACTGCTCATGGTGGCTGTATTCGGGGGCACGAGTTTCGGCCCCCTAGCGGGAGGCTTTATGGCTGATACTGTTGGATATAAAGCTGCCTTTTTTATTACCGGCGGTCTCCTCTTTTCAGGTGGCCTCATCGTGCTTTTCCTTGTTAAGGAGAAATTTGAGCGCCCTGCCAAGGGACAGAGCGCCTCATTGGGCAGTCTGCTGCGTTTAGCTAAGTCCAGAGAGATGCTCCCGTTGTTACTAACCCTATGTGCCCTACATGCTGGCCCACAGATGATGACACCTATAATTTCTCTATTTATCAGGGAGCTAGACCCCAGTGGTATGGCAGCAACCGCATCTGGATTAGCCTTCTGCTTTATGGGTATGGTAGCTGCCATCTCTGCCATAATTGCTGGTCGTTTAGGTGGACACATCAGTCTAAAAAAGATACTGGTCATTTCCTGTCTTGGTACCGGTTTGTTGTATCTGCCTCCGATGTGGGCTCGAACAGTGACGCAACTTATCATTTTCATAGCTCTAACGGGTTTGCTTAAAGGAGGACTTATGACATCTTCAAATGCTCTCGTTGGTCTGTCAGTGCCCCGCAGTCAGCAGGGCATCGCCTATGGGGTGGCTCAGAGTGCCAACGCATTGGGCAACGGACTTGGTCCACTAATAGGCGGTAGCCTAGCTCCTTTGATGGGACTAAGGCCTGTCTTCGGTGTCGCGGGAGGGTTTTTTATGCTGACAGGTATAGCTGTATCAAAACTACTGGCACGGGTAAGTTTGGAGAAACCCGCAACTTAAAAGGTAAACTATAACTAAAAGGTACCAATGGACCTACGAGAGGTTAACCGATAGGAAACTAAAAAAGGAGAGAAAGCCGATGACTATTAGTCCATCAACCTTGATAAATACAAACCTGCCGCTATCACTATTCATCCGGGGGAAGGTGCGAGATACCTATGACCTGGGCAACCTATTGCTCATCATAGCTACTGACCGAATATCAGCCTTTGATTCAGTTCTACCCTGCGGCATACCTAATAAGGGTCTGGTGCTTAATCAGCTCTCAGCCTTCTGGTTTGGAAAGACTAAAAATTTAGTGCCTAATCATCTAATAGAAGTCGTTTATGATGTTCACTGCCTTGATTCTTATCTCCCCACTGGAAACCGTTTCCCTTACCCTTCTTACCTAGCCGGACGGTCTATGATTGTTAAAAAAGCCAGGCGTATTCCTATTGAATGCGTAGTGCGTGGCTACCTTTCCGGGTCAGCCTGGGC
>JAUVZE010000023.1 GCA_030602665.1 Dehalococcoidia bacterium | reverse complement strand
AGTTTTGAGCTAAGGTACTGAAAGCAAATAGTAACCGGTGCAATGGAGCACTAAGTTACTCAGCTAGTCTTGGCCTGACCATTACTCTTCAGGGCAAAACTTGCTATAATAGCTTGTAGTGAAAGCTTGCTTGATTAACCTACGGGAGTGCTGAAGTCATGGTAGAAATATTACGTAACAAAAATGCAGCCACCAGATTCCAGATACTGGTCGAGATAGCCGCTATGCAGCCCAATATCCAGCAGAGGGATATTGCTAAGACGCTCAATGTTACGCCTCAGGCAGTATCCGACTACGTAAAACAGCTGTTAAAGGATGGTTTGCTTATCTCTCGCGGGCGTTCACGATATCAAGTTAGTACTGAAGGCGTCGACTGGATGCTACAACAGCTCAAGGAACTTCAGGTGTACTTAAAGTCGGCGGAGAAAGCAGTAAGTGATATTAAGGTCACGGGCACTATTGCTGGCGGCAATTTATCTCAGGGACAAACTGTAGGATTAGTAATGAGGGAGGGTCTGTTATTTGCTATTGATGACCTGAGTGTCGGCGCAAAAGGCATAGCCATTTCCGATGCTAACGAAGGCGAGGATGTCGGTGTTACCAATATTCAGGGGATAATAAAGCTGGAAATAGGCGAAGTTACTGTTCTGGAAGTACCCAACATGCAAAAAGGTGGCTCCAAAAACGTTGACCTTGACCAGTTGCAAAGCGCCAGCAGGGGTAGAAAACCAATTGCCTCTGCGGGTATTGAGGCACTCACTGCCCTAAAACGGATAGGTATCCAGCCTGATTACATCTACGGGGCTAGGGAGGCAGTAATTGAAGCAGCTAATAGTGGACTGTCCCCAGTAATAGTTTGCGTTGATGAAGAAATACCGATGCTTATCAAGCGGTTGGAAGAAGCGGGCATTAAACATAGGCTCTTGGACCTGAGACTCAGTTAATTACTTACTACAAACCTCTAGCTGATAAGAACAGACTCTTTTATCCCAGGAAAAATCACCGAATTTAGACTTGACAAGGATTATAAATGCTGGTTATAATTAAGTGAAGTAGAAAAAAGTCTAGTGCACTTGATTACTTCTCAAATCAACTTCCATAAGAATTAAAGGGGGTGATATGCAGGATTAAAGGTAATTAAAAGACAGTAAGATGATTACGGAGGTAATAGCCAGAATAATGAAGAGAAGATTTACTACTGTGGTTCTTAGCTTATTAGTTGCGTGTGCTCTATTATTGGTACCATTGCTTGGTGCCCCAGTATTGGGAGCAACCTCTTATCCTTTCCAGACGAGTGGCTCTGAGGTGGCTGATGCTCTGGATTACCTCAGGGGCGAGCAGGATAGTGATGGCAGTATAAGTGATTTCTCCACCTCAGCCTGGGTGGTAATGGCTATCGCTGCTGCTGAGGAAGACCCAAATGATTGGAAGGTGAGCAGTAACCCGTCCATTGTTGACTATTTAGCTGCCAATGCCAGCGACGCTGACTCAGCGACAGACTACGCTAGGATGCTCTTGGCAATTGCGGCCGCTGATGAAGACCCGACTGATTTTGGCGGTCAGGACTTTGTTTCCCTTATGGAATCAACCTATGATGGCACGCAAATTGGAGATGCTGCTCTTCTGAACGATGATATCTTTGGAGTTATGGGTTTAATTGCTGCCGGACAGAGTTCAAGCTCAGAGGTTATCACCAATTCGGTAGCCTTTATTAAGGATAACCAGAGTAGCAGTGATGGCGGCTGGGGCGTGGGTGTGGGGGCGGCTAGCGATGTTGACATGACAGCATCCGCCATAATGGCTCTAATTGCTGCCGGAGAATCTACGGGTTCCACAGCGATAACTGATGCTCTAGCTTACATTAAGTCAAAACAGATAGACAGTGGCGGCTTTGAGGGCTTTGCTGGTGGTCCAAATAACTCAGCCACTGATTCCTGGGCTATTGGTGGTATAGTAGCCGCTGGTGAAGACCCCACTAGTGCCGGCTGGACTTCTGGAACTGGCAATACACCAATTGACGACCTGCTAACATTCCAGAACCCGGATGGCTCCTTTAACTGGCAGTCAGGAACACCATCAAACAAAGCCCTGATGACCGCCTATGCCATACCGGCACTGCTGGGTGAGCCTTATCCGGTAGCTGTGCTGGAACCAACACCAGAAGAAGGGGTAAGCGTTGTCGTTAGAATTGAGGGGCAGAATAGTACTATTTGGAGTGGCACAGTAACCGTTACTGAGTCAACCATAATTGATGATGAGGGAGATGAGCATTACCTTCCCGAGCCTACCGCCTTAGGGGCTCTGGATGAAGCGTCTCAGGCCGGTGACTTTCCTTATGTGGTCCAAGACACGGCTTACGGGCTTTATCTCTATTCAGTAGATGGTGAGGAGCCTCAAGGTATGAGTGGCTGGATGTACCGGGTGGATTACTACAGCCCTTGGGTTGGGGCGGCTGACTTTATTCTGGATGAGACGACGCCCCCGGACCCACCACATCAGGAAATTCTCTTCTACTATGGTGAGTGGGGTGAGCCGCCGCTCAGGATAGAGGTTGATGAAACTGAAGTGGATGTGGGTGAGCAGTTCACCGCTACGGTAGCCTACTACGATGACGATACTGAGGCATGGTCTCCCCTCGAAGAGGCAACCGTCCACGCTGACCAGAATTATACTACCGGGTCTGACGGGACGGTAGATATTACTGTAGATTCGGATATGACCCTCAACATATATGCTGAGAAGGATGGCTTCATTCGCAGTAATAGGGTCACGGTCATGGTAGGCACTGGTACTGGCTCCAGCAGTGAAGTAGGCCTGGTGGCTGAGATTATACCAGCGATAAGCTTCACAGTAAGCCCCAGCAGTATCAACTTTGGTGAGCTGGGACCTCGGGACACCAGCGACCCGCATACGATAACCCTGACCAATACCGGTGCCTGGAATCTGTTAATCACTTGCACCGTTACCGATGAAGCTGAAAACCTCTATGTAGAAGGACTCAAGCTGGACGAGAAACTGTGGAGTTTGTTTGGCTCAGAAATTGAGAGAGGTGACTATGCTGAGTGTCTGTGCACGCTCACTGTTCCTGAGTACTACACCGGGATGGGTGGGCAGAGTGGGACGGTAATCTTCTGGGCAGAGGAAGCGTCCTAGACCTAGCCTCAAAAGTTTTTAAGTTCATTACCTTTATGGGGAGGGGTAAGATACCCCTCCCCGGGCAAACTTAAAGCCGAAGGAGTCCGCTATGTCAATCAAAGTAGTTAGAGTATTTCTGCTACTTATAGCGTTTTTGGTATTGCTTCCCAGCCAGGTACAGGCGTTGGGGATAGGGGTGGCTCCACACAAGCTAGAATTAGCGACTTACCCACTAGGTTCAGCGACAAGCTCAATTAAAGTTTTTAATACCTCGAGTGAAAAGTCTCAGTATCAGGTGTATGTTGAGGGAGAGGGTGAGAATTGGTTCAGTATTACCCCGGCAGAATTTGTACTTGACCCCCAGAATATCCAGGAGGTGAAAATAACCATTTCACCGTCACTCATTGCTTCTGGTGACTACAATGCCACTATCTGCATTGTCTCTCTAGTGGCTGCCTCAGAGCTCAAGATCGGCTGTGGCGTAAAGATACCAGTGCACATCCTGATAGTATCACCACCGCCATTAGCGACCATGGGAATTAACCTGACTGGACTACCGCTGTTAGTAGTAGTCAGTATGGTAGCTCTACTACTCGCAGCTCTGGTTGCCGGGATTTTCATCTGGATAAGGCGAAAGACTTATGAGAAATAGGAAGCCAACCAGCTTAATCGGAATAGTGCTTTTGTTAGCTTTATTATGTAGTTGCTCAGCTAATCCATCTTCGCCAGCAAGCAACGGTAATCTTCTTCCCACTGACCATAGCTCATCGGTTAAAGTGGTAGTAACCAGCGACTTCGGCGAAGTAATCTTGCTGGAAAAAACTGTAGAGATTGGGGAGAATACCACTGCCTTAGATGCTTTGCGGCAAGTCGGCGAGGTTGAGACTAAATATGGGGGAGGCTTTGTTCGCGCCATTAACGGCATTAGCTCTAAGTATGAGGGGGTTAACCGAACCAGAAAGGACTGGCTTTTCTATATCAATGGTATATCAGCCAACATCGGTGCGGGCGACTATATCCTTCGGGATGGCGATACCGAGCACTGGGAGTTCAGGGACTGGAGCTTCCGCCAGTTTGTGCCAGCTATCATCGGTGACTTCCCGGAACCATTTCTTCACGGCTATGGCGGGGTGGTCTATCCCACCATAATTGCCTATCAGGATGGCTGGGAAGAAGACGCCAAGCGGATAGCCGATAGACTAAGCCAGCTTGGTGTAGAGAGCATCTATACTAAGAGTATTAACACCCTACTGGTAGACGAGAAGGAATCCTGCAATTTAATATTGCTGGGTACAATAGATTGCCAGCCGATGGGGGAGTTGAACCGAATCTGGGATAGGCTGGGCTTTTATGTCCACTTCCAGGATGATAGCCTCAAGGTCTTCACCCTGGAGGGGGAGTTAGCCGCTGAATATGCAGCCGAAGCTGGATTCATCCAGGCAACCCAGAGCCCGTGGAACCCAAAGGGTATTGGGGTGTGCGAGAATGTAGTCTGGGTGGTATCAGGCTTAGATGAGACCGGGGTGAAAAATGCCGTGGATACCCTGGTTAATCGTCATAATGATTTTGAATATGCCTGCGCCGTAGTAATCGCTGGCGGAGAGATAATCAGGGTGCCTCAGTGAGAAGTTTTAGATACCGGGATAAAGGAACTGTTATCCATAGGCTCAATCCTGTGGGCAAGCTGGCCTGGGTTGGCAGTATTCTGCTCCTTGCTCTAATTCTTGATAATCCGCTTTTTCTGTTGTTCCTGTTTCTATCAACACTGCCACTAGCAATAGCCGCCAGGGTATGGAGAGAATGGCTCTCCTTTATGAAGTTCGCCATATATCTGTGTATCGCGATTATTATAATAAATGCTTTGGTAAGCTCTCACGGCACTCATGTTCTGGTCCAATTCCCCTTCCGCCTTCCGGTAATGGGTGCCCCCACCATAACCTTGGAGGCGATATTCTATGGGGTGGGAATGTCGCTACGGCTGCTGGCGATAATCTCGGCTTTCACCATACTCACCTTCACTGTTCACCCTGATGATGTGATGCTGACAATGATAAAGATGAAGCTGCCCTACAAATCGGTGCTGGTGACTTCACTCTCCACCAGGTTTATTCCCACCCTGATTGATGATGTGGAGCGCATTACCGATGTGCAGAGGTCAAGAGGGTTAGAGCTTGACAAAGGAAATCTAGCTAACAGAATCAGGGGTCGGGCATCGGTCATAATCCCTCTGCTATCTAATTCTCTGGATAGAGCTGTTCAAGTTGCCGAGGCGATGGAATCCAGAGCTTTTGGGGCCGGCAGAGGCAGGACCTTTTATAAGGGGATAAGAATGAGCCTCATTGATGTCCTCACATTGGCCTTTGCCCTCCTCCCCTGTGCCCTTGGCATTGTCATGCGTCTTTCCGGGTATGGGAATTATCAATATTACCCCACACTTGGTGGGATAGCGCTGAGCAGCCTGGAGTGGTCTCTGTTAGTTCTCCTGGTGTTTCTCTTATTGGCTATACTACTCCTAGCCTATGTAAAGGAGAGGGTTGACCTTGATTAAAATAGAGGGTTTAACCTTTTACTATAGTGAGACAACACAGCCCGCCCTGCGGGATGTGAATCTTGAAATTCAAGATGGGGAGTTTATTCTAGTAACCGGTCCCTCCGGCAGTGGCAAGTCAAGCCTCGGCCGGTGTTTCAACGGTCTGATACCCCACTTTTATGGAGGAAAAGTAACCGGCAGGATAGCGGTGCAGGGGCTTGACCCGATGAAACACTCAACCAGGGAGATGGCGACTAAGGTGGGCATGATATTCCAAGACCCGGAAAATCAGCTGGTTACCCTGGATGTGGAACGGGAGATTGCCTTCGGCCTGGAGAATCTGGCCTTACCCAGAGACCTCATCGCTAAGCGGCTGGAGGAATCACTGGATACCCTTGGTATCTCTGGCCTTCGTCATCGACAGTTGCATGAACTCTCTGGCGGCGAGAAACAGAAGGTTGCCATCGCCTCAGTTTTGGCCTTGCATCCGGAAATTCTGATACTGGACGAGCCCACCTCGGAGCTAGACCCCAAAGGTGCTGAAGAGTTGCTTTCGGTAGTAACCCGATTAAATGATGAGCTAGGTATCACGATAATACTGATTGAACATCGGCTGGATAGAGTAATTCAGTATGCCGATAGGCTGGTGGTGCTCGACCGGGGAGTAATTGTGGCTGATGGGGAGACTAGAGACATCATGAGTAATAGCTATCATGAGCTGTCTGAGATTGGTATCGGTATGCCTCCCATAATCAGGCTGGCTCATGGGTTGAGGAGGAAAGGTATCAGCATAGAGGGGACTCCGCTAACTGTTAAAGAGGGTAGGGCTGTCTTTAATGAGGCTTTTCAGAAGGCTTTCAGGCAGTTGATTCAGCCAGATAACAAAGGTGATGGCAGACCGGTAATTGAAGTTAGGAACCTTTGGCATGCTTATGCCAATGGAGTTACTGCCGTAAAGAATGTGAGCTTGGAGATAGATGAGGGGGAGTTTGTCGCCATTATGGGGAGAAACGCCTCAGGGAAGACAACCCTGGTGAAACATTTTAACCGCCTGCTATCCCCCACTAAGGGGGTTGTCAAGATAGACGGGCTTGATACCCGGAAGGCTACTATTGCTGAACTGGCGCGGAAGGTTGGGTTCGTCTTTCAGAATCCCAATGACCATCTTTTGGCTGATACTGTTGACGAGGAGATTACCTTTACCCTGAAAAACCTCGGCTTTGAGAGTTCAGAAATAAAGCCTCAGGTTGATGAGATTCTGGAGAAGTTCGGCATTAAAGAATACAGAAAGCAGTATCCCCGCTCGTTAAGTGGTGGGGAAAAGCAGCGGGTTGCCCTCGCCTCAGTTCTTGCTGTCCACCCAAAGATTCTCATCCTAGATGAACCAACCCGGGGAATGGAATACCGATTGAAGAGTGAATTGATGGGCTTTCTGGATGAATATCGGCGCCGGGGTAATACCGTGATTCTGGTAAGCCATGATGTAGAGACGGTGGCGGAATATGCTGACCGGGTGGTACTACTAAGTGAGGGGAAGATTGTGGTTGACGGGAACAAACATGATGTCCTATCTAAGGCACTACTGTTTTCACCACAGATAAATCGTTTGCTCCAGGCCTTTGAGAAGTATGGCGCTCCGGACAATATATTGACGGCTGATGAAGCGCTGGAGATGCTCTCATGAGAAAGAGCCATGTCTGTCTTGCCCTTATCTTTGCCATAGGCACAGTTGCCTTTATCATGCCCATATTTCCCTCATCTCCCCTAAATATCCTCTTGAACTGGGGGTTGGTTTCAGTCGTGCTGGTTGTCTTGGCTATTGTTGCTTTCTTCTTCGAGTTTGAAGGGGCAGCGATAGGCTCCAAGGAAATAGCTCTGGTAGCGATGCTGGGTACCATAGCTGCCGTCTTGAGAATCCCTTTTGCCGCGGTACCCAGTGTGCAGCCGTCTACCTACCTGATAATCTGCTCTGGATATGTCTTCGGACCGGTGGCTGGATTCATGGTTGGTGCTATAACCCCGCTTGTCTCCAATTTTTTCCTTGGTCAGGGACCGTGGACAGTTTACCAGATATTTGCCTGGGGACTGGTCGGAGTCACTGCCGCCTATCTCAGGCGGTTCGGTCTCAACATAAAATGGCTCATCGTCTTTGGTATTCTCTGGGGTTATGTCTTTGGGGCAATAATGAATATCTGGTTCTGGACATCCTTTGTCTATCCGCTAACATTAAAAACCTTTGTCATCGCCCAGCTTAATACTGTATGGTTTGACACCTTCCATGCTGCCGGGAATGCTATCTTTCTGGGACTGTTTGGCAAGAAAACCATAATCATCCTGGAGAGGTTCAGGAAAAAGTTCCAGTGGGTAACCTTCAAGCCTAGCTTAGAGCCTGGTCCAGATGGACACGTCTTGGGCAGTTAGCCTCATAATGAACCTACGTACCAGTCTGGCCTTTCCCAAAGATACTAGGTGTAATTCATTTTATTTTCGGGTCACCATGAGGCAAAAGTCCAGATGTTCATTTTGGGACCCATCCGAGTCATCTTTGAGAAGTTATGTGCCTTAAGTCGGGTAGACTCCCTATTTGGGTTTTCCCAGTTGCCAAACGACATTTCTAGCTTTAGTTATATGGGGAAGGGGGGACTCGAACCCCCACGTCTTTCGACACCAGATCCTAAGTCTGGCCCGTCTGCCAGTTCCGGCACTCCCCCGTATCTGAAACGGCTCTATATTTTAGCATATTGCTTAATATTTTGCTTAACACTTAGTTTGTGGATATGGCTGAACAAGGCCAGATGAACCCGGACGTCGAGTGGCGAAACGACGTTAAGAACGGTGTCACTCGTTTTGTTCACGGCTTTCTTTCTCCTTATCATGGGAAGAAGGGACATTAGTGGGCGGATTGATAAGGCATCTTTCCGCTTATCAGGTTCGCACAACCCAGCTAGTACTAGATTACTCTCCCCTTGTATTACTATTAGGCTATTTACAACCAATCTAGGTGAGTTACAATTAGCATACAGATGGTCAAGAGGGGCTTGGTATGAGAATGGTCAATTGCATCAAGGGGATTTTGTTTCATTTGAGATGGCTGACTATGTCTCCCCGCGAGAGGTATACCTACCTGTGGACGAGGGAATGCTCACTCCGGAGAACCATACACGCCTGATATTCTGATGTCCACGAATCAGACAACAACTTAAGAAATAGATATCTGTGATGTGAGTGCTTAAGTAAGCCTCAGGAGTGTTTGACCAGATTACCGGTAGACAACACACCCAACATCGGAATATAGCTGAACAGTCTGGCTATCTCTTGTTGCTTATCTCAGCTTCAAATAGGCCGACGGTTACAATAACGGCGGCATCCAAGTGGGTGGAATAGACAAGTTGTCACTAGTTGTCAGCCAAAAATATTCATCAATAAATCTGGCAAGCGATTTCTCACAACCATAATTACTATGACCTAGCTTCTCTGAAAGGAATGCCTCAGGCGAACCAGGAAGTCCTAGTGTATAAAAGTCCCTAGTAGCCTCTAGCGCATGCTGCTGCGCGATGCCCAGCCACTTAATATAGTCATCAGCTCCCCCACGCAGGCCAAAATACTTTGACGTTCTCAAATCGAGCACCACGAATAGAGAGTCATTAAGCACGTGAGCAATTTTACTTATTCCAGTTACCCAGAACCCGTCAACACTACTTAGTCCATTGTAAATTTGCCTTATATTTTTCAGCAAATCCTCATTTGACAAATCACAATCGAGCAGGCGTACACCTTGAAGGGAAGATGTACACTGGCGCAGCTTAATTATTTCAGCAAGTATGTTACCACCCCTCGTCCCCACTGGCAGCCGTAGACCAATACTATTAACAAAGCCAGAGAGAACTTTGGTTTCAAATTCTTCATAGGGGACATCCCAGGGTGTTTGTCGCAGCTTAGAGATAAACGCTGTATCCCTGAAAAGTTTCACGTATCTTCTATCTCCGCTTGATTTGTAGTAATGAAGAAGTGCTGCCCAGGCAAGGTCATTAAATTTCACATTACCTCCTCGCTATGCCTTTCTGGCGAATATAGTTTGGCCAAAATGCCATTCAATTCCCTTTGAGTTAACATAATACTTATACACCAACCGCTCGGTCCTTCGCAGGTCATATCTAAAGATAACCATTCAGGGCAAAGGCAAAACGACTAAAGGCCTAATTGCTAACTCTACCATCAAACCAATTATGATAAGGGGGATAGCAACGGTTAGCATCTTTTTAATTCTTACCAGGTGTGAACTGCGTTCACTATCTATGTATACAAACGGGAATACCCTTCCTATATAGAGTACATACGCCAAAAGGATTAGCCACCCACAAGAAGTCACTACGAATGTTAACAACACCATCTCGGAAGAAGTTAATGACCACTCGTCCGTAATTGCTTTTGCCCCCCTGAATAGAGGCAATCCTACCAACAATAGACCATGCAGGGAGGTCAGCAATTTCCCATTAAATAGCCAATGAATATTTCGGTGAACCGCAATAAAAGCGTCAATTTCCTCAGCTATTGATGCCACCCAGTCACTGTCAAAACCACTAACCGTTATTCTGTTGTAATTTGGGCGTGAATTGTCAAAATTCGCTGCAACCCACTTGTTATTCTTGCGCGAACTCGCCAATAGCCGTACCTTTTCAATATCCTTTGGCCATTTCGTATTCATTAAGTCCTCTACACTTTGTGACGACACAGAAGCTCCCTTGGCTGACAAAATAAACACTAATTCAGCGTCCGGGTCACCCTCTGTTGCTTTGCTAACGATTTCGCAGAGCCTCTTGAGCGCATTTCGGCTTAGTGTCAACGACCTTGGTGGCAGGGTTATTTCCGTTTTATGCATTTCTGAT
>JAUVZE010000025.1 GCA_030602665.1 Dehalococcoidia bacterium | reverse complement strand
CTCTGCGATGAAAAAACTGCCTATAAGCTGACCGACAAACCTTGTGAGCTTTTTATAGCTGGGGGTAGCCATACCTTGAGGGTGGCCGACCGCAGACACATGGAGATCCCACTACTGCCACATGAGACTCCTGATATGTATCAAGACCTGCTCAAGATTGAAGGGCAACGCTGGCCGGGATTTGAGAGCTTCGCCGCATCACGGTTCGCCGCCTACTTTGTCTACCGCATGGCGGGCATTACTGACCCTCTTGAAGCGTTTGACCTAATAGAGACGCATGACGCTTTTACTATCAGCGACATCCAGACATACGGTGATATCGGTCTCCGTCCCTATGGTCAGGAAATTGATTATATCGAATCTGGAGATGCCTATTATGGCGGCAAATGTCCGGCTAACCTTTCCGGTGGGTTAATCGGTACAATGCACGCTGTCGGGGCCACTGGCATCTTCCAAGGAGTAGAGTGCCTGTGGCAGTTACAAGGAAAGTATGATAAGTTCCACGGCGCCCCCAAAATCTGGGAGTCCTTTGGCAAGAAAAAACCCGAAGATTGGAGGAGCCTTCAAGTACTTAATGCCAAACAGGCGGCCTGGGTATCACATGCTGGCGTAGGGTCACATGTGACCGTAGGCATTCTCAGGAGGCATTTTTAAAGGAGAAAACTATGATATCAAAAGATAAGACGACCCAGTTTATTGGCCAGCCGGCAAAGGTGCTGCAAACCGAACCAGCCGTGGTGATAGAGTGGCCAAGAAGTCTGACACATAGACATACCTACGGAAAACTTTCTCCCTTCTTCATGGCTTTAAGGGAAGGTAGACTGCTAGCCACCAGGTGCATAAACCCCGAATGCGAGGCGAATAGCCTATGGCTGCCACCACGGGCTGATTGCCCTGACTGCAATCAACCTATGGAGTGGAAGGAGATGCCGCAGCCTGTTATTGGCACAGTCCACGCCTATGCCCGAGTGGAATATGCAGGCGCGGGCATAGAGCTTACTACTCCCTATTACCAGATTGATGTTGAGCTACCTGGAGTATGTACCATATTCAAGGGTTATTTAGCATATGGCACACCTGAAATAGGGATGGAAGTTAAAGCCTGTTTCCGCACGGAAAATCCCACCAACACCATCCTTGACATCTACTGGATTCCTTATGAGGAGTAATGATGGTGCTCTGGGGGTCCTTAGCTGAAATATTGGAATGAGCAGGGCCACCTTGTAAGAGTTTATTCTTGGGAGGGATAAGAATGGATTTTAACCTAACTGAGGAGCAAAAGATGATTGCTAACTCTGCGAGAGAGATTGCTAAAGAGTTTGGCCCGGAATATTGGAGGGGAAAAGAGGAGAAAGGAGAATTTGCCAGCGAATTCTGGAAAGTTATCAGCGATGCCGGGTTTACTGGTATAGTAATTCCTGAAGAGTATGGTGGGGCAGGAAGGGGGATAACAGAATTACTCATAGCGATGGAGGAGTTAGTCGCAAATGGGTGCGGGTTGGGTGGTCAATGGTATCTTCTCCTGACCGAAGTCATGGGTAGCATAAGCATAATAAGACACGGGACCGAGAAACAGAAGAAGAAATATCTGCCAGGGATGGCAAAGGGAGAGCTGGAGTTTTGCATAGGTCTTACTGAGCCAGATGCGGGGTCAAATACGCTCAACACCAAAACAACAGCTAGGAGAGAGGGAGACAAGTGGATAATAAGCGGTAATAAGACCTTTATCAGTGGGGCTGATAGAGCCAAAGGAATGGTGATTGTGGCCAGAACAACGCCAAAAGAAAAGGCTCAAAAAAAGACGCTGGGGCTGAGCCTTTTTCTGGCCGATTTGCCCCACCCAGCCGTTGAGGTAACCCCTATACCCAAGCATGGTGTCAATTATTCACATTCATGCGAAATTGGCATCAATGAGTTGGAACTACCAGAAGATGCCTTGATGCCACCACAGGATAGAGGATGGTATTCGATACTTGACACACTAAACACCGAAAGAATGAGCTTCACTGCTGCCGCTATTGGCATTGCCCGGCTGGCCATAAGTAAGGCTGTTGAGTATTCAAAGCATAGGAAAGTTTTTGGTGATGTGCCAATTGGGAGCTACCAAGCATTACAGTTTCCCTTAGCTGAAGCTTACGCAACCCTCGAAGCGGCAAAGCTCATGAACTTCAAAGCCGCCAGCCTATATGATACCCAAGCTGCCTTGGCCGATGTTGGGGCAGTAGCCAACATGGCAAAAGCGGTAGCGGTGGAGAATGCTATTAAAGCCGTTTACTGGGCGATGCAGATTTTTGGGGGCTATGGATATGCCAAGGAATATGATGTAGAAAGATGGTGGAGAGAGGTCAATCTTATTAGACTTGCTCCAATTACGCAAGAGATGACCCTGAATTATATTGGCGAGCACGTCCTCGGAATGCCAAGGTCGTATTTTTAAGTATTCATCTAAGCTGACACTGCAATAACTGACCTATACCCTTCACTAAGAAACAGGGGATTGTTCGGATACGACATACTAGCTAACATCGGCAGATAATAGCATCATATCTTGAGGGGGCACGGGGTCTGCAATCTTTCTTCCGGAGTGAAGATGAGGTAAACTATCAACTACAAATGGTGAGGCGCAACTCTTTCCCTGGAGCGTTGGAAATGAGCGAGCGGTAGGAAATAGATATGTGACAGTGCGAGTATATACTTGCCATGAACCGAATAGGAGACGTAATGGAAGCAATAGGGACATTCCGGCGGGCCATTAGGTAGTCACGAATAAAAAGCTGTAGTGGTGCAGCCATGAAAAAGTTACTCTGGGAACCCTCTGGGGAAAACATAAAGCGAGCTAACATAACTAAGTTCATTAGTTTCGTCAACGAAAGATACTGCCTTGACATAGATTCATATGATGAGCTATATGACTGGTCAATCGAGAAAATACCTGACTTTTGGGCTGCCATGTGGGAATATGCACCAATCATAGCTTCTCGTAGATATGATGAGGTGATTGATGACTTAGGCAGGTTTCCTGGGGCAAAATGGTTTAGTGGTGCCAGACTGAATTTTGCTGAGAATCTCTTGAGATACAGAGATGACCACACTGCCTTTATATTTAAGGGAGAAACTCACAAATCTGCCAGAATGACCTATGCAGAGCTTTACGGTTATGTGGCTCATCTTGCCAAATCCATGCGCCAGATAGGGGTTAAGCCTGGAGACAGAGTAGCTGCTTACATGCCCAATTTAATGGAAACGGCAATTGCTATGCTGGCTACTACCTCCATTGGTGCCGTGTGGTCCTCATGTGCTACAGATCTCGGCCCGCAAGCAGTATTAGACCGCTTTGGCCAAATTGAACCCAAGGTCCTGCTCACCGTTGACGGCTACTTTTATAAGGGGAAGACCTTTAGTTCGCTACCCAATGTGGAAGAGATTACAAGAGGAATACCCTCTTTAGAAAAAGTCATTGTACTTGCTTACAGCGAGGAGAAACCCAACATCAGTCATATTCCTAAGTCTGTATTGTGGCATGACTTCCTTGCTACGGAGGGCCAGCTCGAGATTAAATTCCAACAATTGCCTTTTGATCATCACGGGTTTATTATGTTTTCCTCAGGAACAACTGGCAAGCCAAAGTGTATGGTTCAAGGAGCCGGTGGAGTCCTCATCAATCACTTAAAGGAGCTAATTCTTCACACCGATTTAACGCGAGAAGATACTATCTTTTATATAACAACATGTAGTTGGATGATGTGGAATTGGCTCCTTAGCTCTCTGGCTGTAGGAGCTACCATAGTGTTATACGACGGTAACCCCGCTTATCCTGATATAGGTGCTATGTGGAAACTAGCCCAGGAGGAAAAGATAACTATTTTCGGTTGTAGCGCAAGTTACATCAATTTTCTCAGAAACCATGCAGTCAGACCTAAGGAACTCTATGACCTGTCATCATTGCGGGAAATATCCCAGACTGGTTCACCTCTTTCGGCTGAGGGATTTGAATACGTATATCAGGTGATTAAAGAGGAACTGCATTTTAACTCCATTTCGGGCGGTACGGATATCAATGGCGGTTTTGCCATTGGGAGCATCACCCTTCCTGTATATGCCGGCGAACTACAGAGGCCAGCTTTAGGAATGAAGGTCAAGTGTTATGATGAAAAAGGTAATTCAGTAGTTGATCAAATGGGAGAGCTTGTCTGTGAAGCTCCCTCTCCTTCCATGCCACTTTACTTCTGGAATGACCCGAATAATAAAAAGTATGAAGAAGCCTACTTTACTGTTTATCCCAACGTATGGTGTCATGGAGATTACATTATGATTCATAGCGATACTAAGGGAATTACTTTTTACGGGCGCTCCGATGCCGTTTTGAAGCCGTCAGGAGTTCGCATAGGCACAGCTGAAATATATAATCAGGTAGAGAAACTAGAGGAGATTGCTGATAGCCTCGCCATAGGACAGGAGTGGAAAGGCGACCAACGCGTCATACTCTTCGTTAAACTCGCTGAGGGGTACAGTTTAACCGACGAATTAAAGAATAAGATTAGAAAGACCCTCCGTGAGAATGCTTCACCCCGGCATGTCCCAACTAAAATTATTGAAGCACCAGATATCCCTTATACGCTCAACATGAAAAAAGTTGAAGTTGCAGTCACGAATATCATACACAGCAGGCCTGTCTCAAACAGGGATGCATTGATTAACCCCGAATCGTTGTATTACTATGAAAGCATTCTCCCTGAGCTTCAGAGAGAGTGATGCCATCTCAGTATTCAGAGAGGAGAACGTAGAGTATTTCCTACAAGCAAACGATGAACGGTGAAACATACGGAATAAGACAAACTCCCGAATAGATGGTCTCTGCCAAAAGAAAACAATGGTTACGAAACCTATTTGCTTTGGTAGGTGCTCGAGCACTGTATGACAATCATACAGGAGTACGTTAATGACTTGAGGTCACTTCTGGGGTCATCACCAATAGTTGAGCAGAGAGCTTTTTTAAAGTCGTTCGTAAAAGAAATCCAAGTTAACAAGGGAAAAATAACGGTAAATTATACTTTACCGATGCCACTGAAAAATACCGAGGAGGTGATAGGAGTTCTACCTTTTATACAGCATGGTAGGCCGTACAGGTCTCGAACCTGTGACACCCTGATTAAAAGTCAGGTGCTCTACCAACTGAGCTAACGGCCCTTATTGTTTGGGAAGTAGGCAAGGTAAAAGGTAGGAACTTTTTACCTCAGTTCTAAGGGAAGTATACTTCATCAGTGCTTTGATAGTCAATAAGACTACCTGAAATTGGATATGGAGTAGAAAAAGGCACTGGCTTGTCAACATCTGGCTAACAAACTGCTTTGCCGCCCTCGGCGCAGTGTGACATCCCAGGTATAAACTACAGCTTGACACTAAACCAGACGAGACGTTATGCTATTTGTCAGCATTAGGTAGCATATCAGGCTGGTAATTCTTAAAAAGCCGGTCGTCGGTTTGAATCCGACCACTGGCTCTGTGAGAACAGATGAGCCGGTTTGTTGATAAGCTAAAGCGGGTTTCACAGGCTGTACCCCAGTCTATGGGGTTTAAGTCCGCTCAACCAGTTTCAGTTAAGCCAAGAATATTGCTCATTGCCAGCTTGGCTCAGGCTGATATTGATGATTTAGCTGACCGAGTAGCCGGTGCTGATGCCGGGCTATCGCCTATCACTAAGTTGAGCTCAGGAGCTAACGCCCTAGGAAAGGTTTCACAAGCTGTGTCTGACATTCCCTGGGGTGGGTGGCTGAGAGACATTGCTGAGGGAGAAGTAGAGCGAGTGGTGAAGATTGGTTTTGATTTTGTGGTTTTTCCGCCAGCCAGTACACCACTGGCAATACTTAAAGACGACAAAGTGGGCAAGATATTAGAGGTAGGAGCATCACTCAGTGAAGGTTTGCTGCGGGCAGTTGATGAGTTGCCGGTGGATGCTGTGCTCGTTGCCGATGAACAGGAGGGGGAGTATTTTCTTACTTGGCAGCACCTTATGTTCTTCCAGCGATGTGCCGATTTATTGACCAAGCCATTGCTGGTCTCTATACCTTCAAATGTCTCAACTAACGAGCTTCAGGCCCTATGGGAAGCCGGGGTGAATGGCGTGGTGGTTGGAGTAGGAGCTGGCCAACCGGTGGAAAGATTAAAAGAATTGCGTCAGGTAATTGACAAACTAGTCTTTCCATCACAGCGCAAGCGGAGAAAGGCAGAGGCTTTGTTGCCCCATACTTATGTTAGTGAAGAAGCGGAGATAGCCACTGAAGAAGAGTAATCTACTCAGACTGCTCTGGTGTGTGCTGACAATTGCCACGATTTCCCTTCAGTGATAATAGATGGAGCAATCACCATCTCAACCTGGTGCATTTCCTGGATAGTGAATACGCCGCAGACGCCCATGGCAACGCGAAGAGCCCTGACCAGATTTTGGCTACCACCAGTGACTGAAGCCGGACCAAAGAGAATCTGCTGTAATGTGCCAGTGGTACCAACCTTTATTCGGGTTCCTCTAGGCAATGCTGGGTCGGGTTGGGACATACCCCAGTGATAGCCCAGCCCCGATGCCTCTTTAGCCTGGGCGAGAATAGAACCTAGCATTACTGCGTCAGCCCCAGCAGCAAAGGCCTTACATAGGTCACCACTATTATCCATGCCACCATCAGTAATTATCGGCACATATCTGCCAGACTCGCGTAGATATGCATCTCTAGCCGCAGCACAATCCATAGTGGCGGTTATCTGAGGGACACCAACACCAAGGACCTGCCTAGTAGTGCAAGCCGCCCCTGGTCCCACACCCACCAGAACCCCAGAGATTCCCGTTCGCATCAGCTCTAAACAGGCACTATAGCTTACACAGTTACCCACAATAATGGGCATAGGTATGGACTGCCGAAGCTCGGAGAAGATTAGACCACGGTAGCTTTTAGATATGTGCCGGGCACTGGTAACCGTAGACTGGACAACGAAAATATCAGCCTTAGCCTCGGCAGCTATTGGAGCAAACCGTTTGGTATTAGCCGGTGCCACTGAAACAGCACATACTGCTCCCCCTTGCTTAATCGCTTGAATTCGTTTGCCGATAAGGTTCTCTTTAATCGGTTGGGAATAGACCTTTTGCAGTAAAGGGGTAACTTCAGCGTCTGGGGCTTGAGCAATCTCAGCCAGTATCTCCCGGGGATTTTCATATCGAGTTTGTATCCCCTCTAAGTTGAGAACAGCCAACCCACCTAGCCTGCTCATCAGGATAGCGAAGTTGACATCGGTCACCCCGTCCATGGCCGCTGCTATGATAGGGACGGAAAAGGTAAAATTACCCACCTTGAAATCAATGTTTGTCTGGTCAGGATTGATGGTTACATCTCTGGGCACAATAGCCACTTCATCAAATCCATAAGCATGCCGCAACTCTTTAAACTGGGGGGTAGCCATTGCGCTCTCCTTTCTTAAACAGAAACTATAGCAAACGCATGGGTCAAAGTCAAGAAATCTTAGTTATGTGTGTTTATCAACCCTATCCCCTGTATCCCCTTCCCCTTGATAAGGGGAAGGGGAATTGGTTTCTAAGAGAGGCTAAGCCTCTCTTAGACTCTCCTTTAGTATTTTACCCCCTTAATAAGAGAAAGGTTTTTAAAGAAGTTACGCCTCTCAAAAAGAGGTCGCTTATTAACGAAAGAATGAAGGGGCGAAGCCCCTCTCTAAAATCTCTTCCCCCTCTCCTTTCAAGGAGAGGGGGACAAAGGGGGTGAGGTTAATAAACAATCTCTATAGACGGATGGCTAAGGGTGGGTTATAATAACTAGATTGAGGATGGTAAAGGCGGTGCCAGCTCTTTACATTGTGGCTACCCCTATCGGTAATTTAGAGGATATCTCCTTACGTGCCCTTCGTACTCTGCGTGAGGTGAAGCTCATTGCCGCTGAAGATACCCGCAAGACAAAACGGCTACTTGATACCTATGATATTAAAACACCGATGACAAGTTATCATGAGCATAATAAGTGGACTAAGCTGGAGTATATCCTAAACCGTCTTGAGGATGCCGATGTGGCCCTCGTTTCCAATGCTGGGATGCCAGGCATGTCCGACCCCGGTTACGAACTAATTGTAGCTGCCAGCCAACGAGGTATTCCGGTGGTCCCTATTCCTGGTCCGTCGGTGGTCACCACAGCACTGGTTATCTCCGGGTTACCTACGGACAAGTTTATCTATCTTGGCTTTCTACCCCGTAAGTCCAGTGCCAGACGGCGTCTTCTTGAGTCTGTGGCTAACGAAGACGGTACTCTCGTTGTCTTGGAATCACCTCACCGGCTATCGGCGGCACTACCCGATATACTGTCTGTTCTGGGAGATAGAAAAATAGCTATTTGTCGCGAGTTAACCAAGATGCATGAAGAGGTTTTTCGGGGGAGTATAAGTCAGGCTACCAAGCACTTCACTGAGCCGAGGGGAGAGTTTACTCTAGTTATTGAAGGCAAGAGAGAGGGGAATAAGCCACAGCTAACACCAGATATTGAGCAGCAGTTACGCCATATGCGTCAGTCTGGGTTAACCGCTAAAGAGGCGATAGCCAGGGTCTCAAAACCGGGTCTATCCAGGAAAGAACTATACCAGGCGTGGCTCAGATTATCTTGAAGTTTTAGACCTATCAAGGGCAAGGGGAGCAGCCTTATGGAGAATAACCCTGATTTTCATGGTGAAGCTCCTAGTGCTGCCCAAGTGGCTTGGAAAGGAGTCAACTATGCGCCGTGGATGCATATCTTTAGGAGAAGTCCAGTGTGATGATTGCCGCCGCATTATACCATACCCTGAGCGTTATTTAATTGTTGAGGAGACAGAAGGTGTTGTATCGCATTTATGTGTCGATTGTTGCCTAAAAAAGGGCTATGCCAGCTATAAACAGGAAAAGGATGAACGGGTGCTAACCTTCTTTGTTGAATGAGTGTTAGCTCCTAGGGTCTTAGCTGTGATAGAATATTGGGCAGTTGTTACCACCAGGAATGAATTATGAGCGAGAGAATTTTTATTGGGGTCGCCTGGCCTTATGCTAATAGTCCATTACACCTCGGTCAAATTGCCGGGGCCTATTTACCACCAGACATATTTGCCCGCTACCACCGCACCAAAGGCAATGAGGTATTAATGGTATCGGGTTCAGACCAGCATGGCACACCGATAACTATTAGGGCCGAACAGGAGGGGAAGGCGCCCTCTGAAATAGCCAGCCAGTACCACCAACAGTTTCTGGATTCATGGCAGAAGTTAGGCATTTCCTTTGATTTATTCACCACTACCGGCACTGCCAACCATGCTGAGGTATCACAGCATATCTTCCTTACCCTTCTTGATAAAGGTTACATCTATAAGGCTACTATGTCACAGCCCTTTTGCCCCCAGTGCCAGCGCTTTCTGCCTGACCGCTATATTGAGGGCACCTGCCCCTACTGTGGCTTTATCGGAGCACGAGGTGACCAGTGTGATAATTGTGGCAAGCCACTAAATGCGGCTGAGCTAATTGACCCCCATTGCCGCATCTGTGGCACTCCTCCTCAGTTTAAGGATTCGGAGCACTTCTTTCTACGACTCTCTGCCTTCAGAGACAGGCTCCTAGCCTGGGTGAGACAGCAGACTCACTGGAGACAGAATGTGCTCAACTTTACCATGAGTTATCTGGAGGGGGGGCTGAAGGATAGGGCTATTACCCGCGATATAGACTGGGGAATCCCTATACCCCTGCCTGGCTTTGAGGATAAACGTATCTATGTGTGGTTTGAGGCGGTCATCGGTTACTTCTCAGCCAGCAAGGAGTGGGCTAAGTCTACCGGTGATGAGGAAAGGTGGCGCGCTTTCTGGCAGGATGAAAAGGTAAAGAGCTACTACTTTATTGGTAAGGATAATATTCCTTTTCATACCATTATCTGGCCAGCAATGTTGATGGGCTATGGCGACCTTAATCTACCCTATGATGTGCCGGCTAACGAATACTTAACTATCGAGGGGAAAAAGCTTTCCAGCAGTCGTAACTGGGCAGTTTGGCTACCTGATTATCTATCCCGCTATGACCCTGACCCATTACGCTATCTATTTTCGATAAACATGCCCGAAACGGGAGATACTGACTTCTCCTGGCATGAGTTCGTTCGCCGTAACAATGATGAGCTAGTGGCTACTTACGGCAATCTAGTTCACCGAGTGCTTACCTTCGTCTATCGCAGCTTCGATGGCTGCGTACCGACGCCAGGGGAATTTGATAGCCTTAGTCAGGACATTATTAAGGGTGCAAAACATACCCTTAATATGATGGATAAGCTTATCTCCGACTGCCATTTCAGAGAAGCAATAAGGTCAGCTATGTCCTTAGCTCAAGAGGCTAACCGCTACCTAGA
>JAUVZE010000017.1 GCA_030602665.1 Dehalococcoidia bacterium | reverse complement strand
AAAGCACAGCATATATTCTACAAGATGTCGGTAGTAGAGGATGCTATGACTGCGGTGGGGGTTGGTGTCAGAGAGTATGGGATTACTGCTATGCACGATGCTACCGAATGCGGGATATGGGGAGGTCTGTACGAACTGGCTCAGGCGGCTGGTTTGGGGGTGAGGATAGAAAAGGAACAGATTGTGGTTGAGGATTGTGTGACTGAGATATGCTCTTACTTTGACATCGACCCTTATACTTCTATCAGTGAAGGAACACTAATCATTGCCTGCCGGGAGCATAAAGCCCAGGACGTAGTCAAGGCTTTGTCTCAAAAGGGTATCAGGTCTTCCATCGTTGGGGAATTGATTGAGCCAGAGAAGGGAATGGTTCTAATGGAAGGCAGAAGCGAGAAAAAACTTGAACATCCTATCGTTGACCCCTTCTGGAAGGCTTTCTACGATGCCCTTGAGAAATATACTCCTTGACTAGCAAAAGGACAACTATCACTATGTAGACGGAAGGAGTAAATTATGAAGAAAAAAGAAATCAAAGGCGTGGTCAAAGGGAGATACTCACAAATAGCTAAACAAGGCCAACAGAATTGCTGTTCAACTTGTGCCGGCGAAGTCAGCCTATTGTCCCAGGCTAAGGCTATTGGATATTCAGCGGAGGATTTGGAGCATATCCCAGAAGAGGCAATTTGGGGTTTGGGATGTGGTAACCCCACAGCTATAACAGAATTAAAGGTGGGCGAGGTAGTCCTAGATTTAGGGTCGGGAGCGGGGATAGATGTATTCTTAGCAGCTAACAAGGTTAGTCCCACGGGCAGGGTTATTGGAGTCGACATGACCAAAGAGATGGTGGATAAGGCGAAAGACATTGCAAAGAGTTATGACTACCATAATGTAGAGTTTCGCCTAGGAGAAATTGAAGAGCTTCCCATTGATGATGAGTCTGTGGATGTCATTATAAGCAACTGCGTTATCAATCTCTCCCCACATAAAGCTAAGGTATTCCGGGAGGCTTGCCGAGTCCTGAAGCCGGGGGGAAGGCTCATCGTCTCCGATATAGTTGCTGAGAGAACGCTCCCCGATGAGATAAAGCAGGACCCTGATGCCTGGGCAGCCTGTATTGCCGGAGCTCTAGAGCAACAAGAATACTTAAAAAAGATAAAGGAAGCTGGCTTTGAGGATGTGCAGGTGGTATCTGAGAGAGAGTTTTATGTAGAGGCTAGGGAAAGCAAATCGATAGAGAAGCTTCTGAGCATTATGGTGAAAGCGTATAAGCGTGAAAAGTCACTTTCCTGAGACTCTCAATACACCGATAGTATGGGAGTAAATGGTTGATAATCCAATTCTTCATTGTATTGAAGGATTATCTTATTGAAGTATTGCCCTTCCTGGCAGTAGGATTTTTCCTGAGTGGCTTAATCCACGAGTTTGTCCCTGCGGGGTGGGTAGAGAGACACCTCGGTGGGAAAGGTATAAAGCCACTTCTCTATTCTACCCTTGTCGGAACAGCCCTCCCTATCTGCTGCCTGGGTTCTCTGCCGGTGGCGGTGAGCCTCCATCAGAAAGGAGCTAGGTTGGGACCAGTTTTAGCTTTCCTGGTAGCAACACCAGCCACCTCTGTAACTGCTCTTCTGGTCTGCTATGCCCTGCTGGGCATAAAGTTCACCGCTTTCATATTCTTCGCTGTGATAGTGATGGGCTTGCTCATGGGTCTTGTTGGAAATCTGCTGAAAGTCAGGCCTAAAACTTTCGCTGCTCAGAATGAACAGCTGGCTATAGATCCAGTTTGTGGGACGAATGTAGAAATAGGAAAGGCAACTAAGACACAATATAGAGGGGAGACCTATTATTTTTGCTGTTCCCACTGCCAGCAGGCATTTGAAAGTAGACCCCAAGAATATTTGGGGACCTATTCCAAGAACATTGCTCACAGGCTGAAGCATGTCTTCAAATACGCCTTTGTGGATATGGTTAAGGAGATTGGGCCTGAGCTACTCTTAGGCTTAGTCCTAGCGGCATTAGTGGCGGCGATTACTCCTGTTGGGAAGTTCGTAGGAGATTACTTTAGCGGTGGCTTTGGGTATATATTTAGCCTTATCTTCGGACTTATGATGTATATTTGCTCCACTGCCAGCGTTCCCCTGGTTCATGCCTTCATATCACAGGGGATGAATATTGGCGCCGGGATGGTGCTGCTTATAGCAGGTCCGGTTACCAGTTGGGGGACTATGCTGGTCTTAAGAAAGGAATTTGGCAGTAAAACCTTGCTCACCTATCTGATGCTCATTAGTGCCATGGCTTTGGCTCTGGGCTATTGCTTTTCTATAATATAAGGAGGTGATTTAGATGACAAAAGACCCTGTTTGCGGTATGGAAGTGGATGAGAAACGAGCAGTAAAGAGTGAATACAAGGAGAAGGTCTATTATTTCTGCTGCCCAGCTTGCAAGGAAGCCTTCGACGAGAATCCACAGAAGTATTTGAAAGCTAGCTAGTTTGAGGTAGCGATATGGCTAAAATAATTGCCGTTTGTAGGAGTAGGAAAAAGGGCACTAAAAAGGGAGTTATACCTTTCGTACACCACGGTTGAAGGAGAGGGGGATAAAGGGGGTGAGGTAGAATAAACACTCTCAATTGCCACAGGTTGCCAAGTTCAATGACGAGGCATTATAATGCTTCAGATGCCCACCATAAAGAAAGTTTTTCCCATCCTGGCTCTGTCTATTTTCTCCTCCATGCTAGGTGTCGGCATAATATCTCCACTCCTGCCTCTTTATGCTGAGCAAATGGGAGCCACTGGAATCTGGATAGGTACAATCTTTGCTGGCTTCTCTATCTCCCGAACTATAATTATGCCTATTGTCGGCAGGCTTTCCGACCGCAGCGGACGAAAGCTATTTCTCAGCGTTGGTCTTTTAGGCTATGCAATTATTTCACTGGGCTATATATGGGCAAGTAGTGTCTCCGAGCTAACCTTAGTCCGCTTAATTCACGGTGTTGCTTCTGGTATGATTTTACCTATTGCCCAGGCTTATGTGGGTGACATCTCCCCAGAGGGTGAAGAGGGGACCTGGATGGGCTACTTCAATGCTGCCTTTTTCACCGGATTTGGCTTCGGTCCTTTGATGGGTGGGGTACTAACTGACCACTTTGGCATGGATATTGCCTTCTATTCTATGGGTGGTCTTAATCTACTAGCCTTCTTGTTAGTGATTTTCTTCCTCCCTGAGCTTAGACAGAGGAAAACGCCAACCAGCCCTGGCGCATCTTTTAAAGAGATGGGCACAAGTGGCATGATGAAAGGTCTCTTTAGCTTCCGGTTATCATTTTCAATAGGCAGAGGAATCTTGGCCACTTTTCTTCCTATCTTCGCTGGTATATATATGGGCTTAAGCCCGACTCTTATAGGAATACTACTGGCAGTTAATATCTTGCTGATGTCACTACTTCAGGTATATGGTGGCAATATTGCCGATAGGTTCAATAGGAGAGTCCTGGTAGTTGTTGGTAGTCTTACCAACTTCACCTACTTGGCTCTTATCCCCCTAGGAAGCAACTTCTGGCAGCTACTAGCAATATGCGCCCTCGGTGGTCTTGGTGGCGCCATTTCTATGCCTGCCGCCTCAGCCCTGACTGTAGTGGAAGGCCGAAGGTTCGGCATGGGCTTAACTATAGCTATATTTGCTATGGCATTCAGCATTGGCATGGCTATAGGACCACTTTTAGGTGGGATAATGGTTGATTTCGTTAATATTAACTCAGTGTTCTACTTCGGCGCCGCTATAGGACTTGCAGGAACTACCCTGTTTATCTGGTTTACTAAGTGATGTTACAGAAGCCGGCGTTATTGTCCTTGGGATGGCTACATCATAACGTTATCTCTTTGCAACGCGGAACAGAAGGGTTTATAATGTTGGGTCAACTAGGTGGACGAGTTGATAGATTTAAAGCTAACTATCTATCCTTGCCTATAAGGTGACGTATAACAGAAAATCCCGGGTAGCCTAGCTAATACACCGGGATTTCCGTTGAGAGCTTGAAAATCAAAGGAATGGGGAACTGCCATCAAAAAATCCAGTTTTCGCTCGTTTTTTTCAGGATTGCTGCCTCTCTTTGTGCTGGCACACTTTGGGCATCATCTACTGGCCGCACTGCTGATACCACTTTTACCATTCATCCGTGACGACTTTATTCTTGATTACACTCAAGCCGGATGGCTGGTCTCAGCATTCACTCTGTCATATGGTATCAGTCAGCTGCCAGCAGGGTGGCTGGCCGACCGTCTTGGCACGCGTATAGTACTCACCATAGGCATCTCCGGTGTGGCACTATCCGGACTTCTGGTTGGCCTTTCACCCACCTATATTATGATGATACTCTTCTTAGTATTGCTGGGAGCAACCGGCGGCGGCTATCACCCTGCCTCTGCGCCACTGGTCTCAGCCTTAGTTGAACCGAAGAACCGAGGCTCAGCATTAGGCCTCCACCAGATAGGTGGCAGTGCTAGCTTCTTCTTGGCGCCACTAATCGCTGTCGCTATTGCTACCGCCTTGGGCTGGCGCGGCTCATTCATCACATTAGCTATCCCCATTATGGTATTTGGAATCGTATTTTATGTGCTGCTAGGCCGGCGTGGATACTCTAAGAAATCCAAGCATCCAATGCCCCAGAGTCATACTGAGGCACCACCCATCCCAGGCAGATTGCGCCGCCTGACAGCATTTATCATTCTTGGCATAGCCAACCAGAGCTTGATTATGTCCATAATATCGTTCATCTCACTGTTCATTGTCGACCACTTCGGCGTCAGCGAGGAAGCAGCCGCCGCCTTGTTAGCCCTCTTCTACTCTGCTGGGCTCTGGGCAGGTCCCTTGGGTGGATACCTCTCTGACCACTTAGGGAAGGTGCCGGTGATACTGGTGGCGAGCCTAATTGCCGGACCTATCATTTATTTGCTGAACGTGGTGCCCTATGGCTGGGGTATCTCAGCAGTGCTACTTATCCTCGGCATGTGTCAGATGGTCTGTATGCCCGTGTCGGAAGCTTACATCATCAGCCGGACCTCGGAGCGCCGCCGCTCAACGATACTTGGTATCTACTACTTCGGCAGCCGGGGAGGTCCTGGCGCACTAACACCGGTACTGGGTTATCTCATTGACCGGTTTGGCTTCTATACCAGTTTCACCACTATGGGTGCTACCCTACTGGCAGTGACCCTTGGTTGCTCTATATTTTTATGGGGAAGCCGAGACTAACGGCCCCTCGTATTGCTATACCGTTCTCCCTTACTCTTCCAGCAGCAGGGTGGCTAACATGCTCAGGAAATAGGAGAAGGGAAAGACTAAAGAGGTTTTATGGGTACCACCCCATTATCACGCTTCCATCAAAGGCGCTGCCCAGTCAATACCCAGCTCCCCCAGCTTACCAACGGAAGGTTTACCACTAGGCCAGCCCATCATATCGTAATAGATTTCCTTAGCTTTCTGGAAAGCCTCGTAGTCTAGGGCTACGCCCTGGATGGGTCCCGAAGTGTGGGGGATAAAAAAGCGCTGTGGCATATTATCATCCTGGGGGGTGAGGCCTTGTCTAAGATTGAAAACCCGGGCCAGGTTAGCAGCCCTTTCCCCCACCTTCATCAGGTCAAAGACGCTGGTATTCCAACCGGTGACAGACCTGACCAAGTCAGCTATTCTTTGGAACCCCACCCCACCATAAACCATAACAAAGTAACAGCCGACGGCACAGTTCAAGAAGTGCATCCACAGAGACCGGTAGATGAGCAGTCGGACCTTAGCTAGGGAAAGGTCATTGGCAGGCAGGGGTTCCAGGATGCCTAAGGTCTTCATGTCCTCTAAATCTGGGCCTAAGTGGGTAAAGGCAGAGTCATGCATATTGTGGCAGTGGTCAGCCCCGGTCGGTGATACGGCGTAGCCAATGCCCATGCCCTGTTTCCAGCGAGGCTCGTGCATGGGTATCTCTTGACCCTTGATATGGAGGGCAAATTCCTCAGCCCCGTGACCTATCTTTCTAGCTGCCCGGGCCACGCCCTCAGCTAAGAGAGTCCCTAGGCCCTGGCGCAGACCAATCCTCTGCACCATTTCTAACATTGCCAGGCCATTACCAAAGCGCAAGTCCAGCCCCCCAGTATCCCGTGGAGTGAGGAGACCATGCTCAAAACACTCCATAGCGAAGGCAATAGCAGCACCACAAGAAATGCTATCCAGACCGTAAGCGGCGGTAAGCTCGTTAGCCTTGGCGATAACCTTCAGGTCATCTATGCCACAGTTGGAGCCTAGGGCAGCTATTGTTTCGTACTCGGGGCCTCCATAGCGAGGGTCAACCGTGAAGGGTTCATCCACCTTCACTTCACGTTTGCACTGGACGGGGCACGCATAGCAACTCCTCCTTCGCACCAGTATGGTGTCTCTCATGGCTTGGCCACTTATTTTGTCGACCCCGTCAAAGGAACCCATCTGGAAGTTACAGGTGGGCAGGCCTCCGTGGCGGTTAAGACCCCGGATTACATTGGCTGTGCCCAGCTCCCGCATCGCCTTATTGGCTAGCGGGGTATTATTTCTGACCCAGCGGGCAATAGCCGCCACCGCTGGTGGGTCGGCCAAGGAAAGGCGCTGGTGGCCACGGCAGGCCACCGCCTTGAGATTCTTAGAGCCCATAACTGCTCCCATGCCGGTTCTGCCGGCGAAAGCATCTAGGTCGTTCGCCACGCAGGCGAAGCGCACCAAGTTTTCCCCAGCAGGGCCAATCTGAGCTACCTTTATTCCGTGGTCACCCAGTTCTTCTCTGATGGCATTCTGGCACTCCAGGGTCTTCATGCCCCACAGGTGCCGGGCGTCCCTGAGCTGAGCCTGGCCGTCCTGAATGAAAAGATAGACCGGCTCCTCTGCTCTACCCTCCACGATGATGGCATCAAAGCCAGCCTGCTTTAGCTCAGCTCCCCAGTAGCCCCCAGCCTCAGTTTCGCCGAAACCCCCAGTAAGGGGCGACTTGCCACCTATACTATGACGGCCACATCCCCCCACCGGTACCCCTGTCAGCGGGCCAGCAGCAAAGATGAGCCTGTTCTGGGGGTCCAACGCCTCCACTCCTGACGGAAGCTCTGTGAGGAGAAAATAACCTATAAACCCCTCACCACCGAAATACTGGCGGTAGAAGTTCTCCGGGGGTTCCTCCGTGACCATCCTCCCTGAGGTGAGGTCAACTCTCAAAATCTGACCGGTATAGCCATGTGTCATCTTTTACTCTCCTGGCGCCTTTTCAGACTTGGCATTATACCTGGTGCAGGCTGTGACGTCAAGTAGCTGTCCTCGCCCAGTACCTTCAGGGTTGAACTGACCTTTAGGGGCACCGCTCAGAAGTGAAGCCTTGTTCCTTTATAGGATACGTAGAGGTTGGCTTACCAGGGCTATGGTGCTAAAATTGACAGAGGAGGTACTGGCAAAAGTTATGGGTGATATCCTCATTGGCACTTGCTCCTGGACTGACCCAACACTGATTGAAAGCGGCCGTTTCTACCCTGCCTGGGCCCGCTCTGCCGAAGCACGCCTCCAGTACTATACCAGCCAGTTTGGCCTGGTTGAGGTTGATAGTTCCTACTATGCCCTGCTTAGTGAAAGGACAAGTCAACTATGGGTAGAAAGAACCGGGGAGAAGTTTATCTTTGACGTTAAAGCATTCAGGCTTTTCACTCAACACCCAACACCGCTGACAGCCCTTCCCAAAGACATCAAGCAGGCACTGCCTTTAGATGTTAAGGAAAAGGCAACTATATATCAACGGGACATGCCCACAGAGCTGATTAGCGAACTCTGGATTCGCTTTGAACGCGCCTTACTACCATTGGACAGCGCTGGCAAACTGGGCTTGGTGCTCTGCCAGTTTCCTCCGTGGTTCTATCCGGGTGAACAGCAACGTGACTATATCCTGTCCTGCCGGGAAAGATTGCCACAATACCGGATTGCCATTGAGTTCCGCCACAGTTCATGGGTAAATGACCAGAACCGGGAGCGGACACTGAGTTTCCTGCGGGATAATGACCTGCCCTTTGTCTGCGTTGATGAACCTCAGGGATTCAGGTCAAGTATCCCGCCGGTGGTTGCCGCTACTTCTGACCTTGCGCTGGTGAGATTCCACGGCAGGAACCGTGAGATGTGGGAGACAAAGGGCGTAAGTGCTGCCGAACGGTTTAACTATCTCTATAGTCAGGAAGAGCTCAAGGAGTGGGTGCCCAGAATTAAGGAGCTGGCTTCGGTGACCCGCCAACTCCACGTGCTGTTCAATAACTGCCACCGGGATAAAGCAGTGGTAAATGCGCGGCAGGTGCGCTTGATGCTGGATTGAGGAGCCACGGAGTAGGAATTACGCCTGTTGATGGTTTTATTTTATGGCTAATGCCTTACCTGGCTCCGGGCTGGTTGCCTCTATGTCGCAGACCCACCACACCCACATCGGATGATTCCTTAGTGTTATCGCCCTTGTTTTCTCTTGGCTGAAGGGGACTGCCTTTTTCTTCTGCGTCTATCTCCTTAGTCACCTCTTTGGTGAGGTCAAAGGTCGCTTTTCTTAAATTATGTACCATTCTCCCTAGCGTTCTGGCAATTTCTGGTATTCTTCTCGGCCCCCATATTATCAGGGCAACGATAAGGATTAGCAATATTTCCGCTGCTCCTATGTCAAGAAAACCCATCACCCTTGCCTCACTGCTGACTAACTTCAAGACCAAACCTAGAGCCGATTCGGCTACTGTCGGCAAACAATGACCTTCTGGCTAAAGCCCCAGGAAAATTACACCAAGATATGAAATTACTGATAAAAATGGTGAGTCAAACTCCTGCCGAAACACCCTATGATGTGTAGGATTGTTTTCCTCTTACTTCGTGCTGCCCTTGGCTACCTTCTTGGTGACCTTCTTTTTCGGTTCTGGGGCTTCCTCCTCTTCCTCTTCTTCGTCTTCGCCACGCTGTCCCCTGCGGAAGGCTCGCATTCCTTTGCCAATAGCTCCGCCAACCTGCGGCAGTTTCCCCACACCGAAGATGATTAAGATAATCACCAAGATGAGGCCAATCTCCAAAGGTCCCATGCGAAATGGCATAACTCCCTCCGTGCCAAGAAAATGATGCTTTTAGCTAATTTCTATTCCCACTGAGAGAACTTCTCTCTTGTAGGTTGACTTAATTATACTGACTTATTTAGAAATTTACAATCTTCAGCACTCTCACTGACTGAGCCAGTTCGTAGCCAGGAATCTTCTAGGGAAGGACCGGCACTGTCCACCAAGTAGATAATGGTGACAGGACGACAAAAACGCCTACATGAAGCAGTAGATAACCCAATACTGTCAGCATCGCTACCCATCTGAGCTTGCCGTCTCTCCTTGTCTCCCATACGTCCAGAAGCTGAGACAACCCCAATCCCAGACCGATACATATCGCTCCTACCGTGGGATAAAAGTAGTATACGTAACTGATTCTATCAGTGATTAGGCTCACCGGTATCCAGAACAGGTAAGTACTGACGAACCATGATACGCCGAAAAGCCCAGCCGAGCTGCCCTTGACTGCCCGGAAGACCATGTAGAGCACAGCAGGGATGATTAACGCCCAAATAGTGAAGCTAATCGCCCCAATATAGTGAGGCTCATACCAATAGGCCATAATCTCCGGACGCAATATCCAGTCCCAAGGACGACTGGCATTACCAGCAGTGATATTGGTAAAGGTCAAAGTGCTGCTTATGGTCAACATAGTGTATAGTCGAGCGATAGGATTAAGCAGCTGCTTCGCAACAATAAAGTCAAATAAAGGCATCAAAAGCAAGAAAGAGGCATAAGCTGAAAGTATTGAGGCCACAAACTGTGTCGGGCCTGCCCGTTTGGTCAGCAGCCAATGCAGCAAGATGACGGGTAGCGCCAGAACACCACTAAGCTTAGCTAGAGCGCTCAGACCTACTGATACCCCGGAGAGCAGATATCGCCCCCTAAGATAGAGCCAAAAGGAGAGAAGCATAAAGGCCAGACTATAGACATCAAGCATAGCTATACTGGCTTGGATAAAACTCAGGTTGTCTAGAGCCAGCAGGGAGGTGGCCAGAAAAGACGCCCTCCTGGGTATGCCTAGCCGGCGGCAGACCAGATAGAAGAGTACGATACAAATAGCTCCAAATAAGATAGAGAAAAACCGCCAGCCCAAGGGATTATCACCAAAGAGGAACATACCGAATACTATGAACAGTTTGCCCAAGGGGGGATGTTCCCGATGTAGATCGTCACCACCTTGAAGAATAGACCTAGCCTCAGTAACATAATGCTGTTCATCAAAGACAAGCTCATCGGGCTGCATAATGAAGCTGAAGTGCACTGCCAGTATGACGAGCACTAACAGGCAAAGCCCGGTGTATTCCCACTTGCTTAGTCGATGAAGTAGTTGTTTTACTATTTCCATGTCCACCAGGTGTTGACCAGGTAATTCCATAGAGTAGCCACCGCTATTCCGCAGAGGTTAGATAGGAGATAATATATCCCGAAGACCTCGGTGAGCAGCCAGAGCACTCCCATATTGAGCCCCAGACCAGCCAAACTCACTAGATTAAACTTCAATAACCGACTCAAGAATGATTTTACCTGGGGTGAGCGCCGGTCACGGAAGGTGAAGTAATCGTTGAGAATAAAGTTGGAAATTATGGATGTTTCTATACTAATGGCTGCTGATAACAGGTAGAACAGACCAGCAACTTCTGTTAGTAACCACAGTAGACCCATATTAACCAAAACACCACTTAGACCAACCGCACAAAACTTGAGAAACCTTGTTAGCTCACCCGTCCTCTTCATGAGACTATAGGTATGTTTCAGATAGTCTATCTGCTGGCGAGCATTCAGCTTGCTCTCCCCACCACTCCTAACGCTAAAGGTATAGGGAACCTCGGCTATGTCCTGGAATTCCCCCTCCATTAGTATTTCCAAAAGTATCTTGAAGCCAGTTGGCCTTAAGTCGGCATGAGCCACAACCTGTCGGTTGAAGATAAAGAAGCCTGACATAGGGTCCCTAACCCGTCTGGTTGAAGGTAGGAGCAGGTGGGCTAAAACTATAGCTGCCTTTGATATTATTCTTCGGGTTAATCCCCAACCCTGGCAGCCCCCCCCTTTAACATATCGGCTGGCAATGGCTATATCTGCCCCGCCCTTTATCTCTCGCAATAAATCAGGTATGACTTCTGGTGGGTGCTGCAAATCAGCGTCCATTACTCCCACAATCTGACCAGTCGCCTGGCTAAGCCCATCAACTACCGCTGAGGCCAGCCCTCTTTTGTTCTGGCGAACCATTACCTTAACCGGGTACTTGGGTGATAATGCTATCGCCAGTTCAGCAGTTCCATCACCGCTACTGTCGTCAACGAACACAACTTCATAGTCATAGTTAGATAGGGCATGG
>JAUVZE010000048.1 GCA_030602665.1 Dehalococcoidia bacterium | reverse complement strand
GTTCCACCAGGACAGACCCAGTCGGCTACGCAGTTGGTGGGCAGAGCATCATAATACCAACTGACATTGCCTTTGCTGGCGTTGGCACCTTTGAGCCTATTCTCTGTGTTGGTACGTAGTCCGCAATAGCCCCTGCCATTTGGGGGGATACGGCACTCATTAGCACAAAGGTGACAGCTACGCCCTTTTTCAGCCTTAGGTGGCCTAGGCGGTAGGTTAAACGGTTCCCTGGCTCTACTGTGGATTCTCTCTATAAGAGGTAGCACCTGAGCGAAATCGCTTCGAATGCAATCCAGGCATAGACCCAAGGCCCGGGAAATGAGGGGTGATTCCCTACCACAATGCTGGCATATAGTGACAGCTCCGGCACCCGATTGCTGATGAACTATCCTCATCCTGTCAATAATTCTACCTAAACTAGCACCTACTGCACAATATGACTGAATGTGTGGCGAAGTCTGGTGAAGCTGAACAAGAAAAGAGAGTGGTCAGTAATTACTAGCCGCCGGGTTCTCCGTTTTCCATTCGCTGCATCACTCTGCCAGGGTCATTGCTCACGTTGTAGACTGCAACCGCAGATAGCCCCATAGCCATAGTTGCTCTTACTTTTCTACATTCCTATCAAACTCTGGCTTGAAACGAGCTGGCTCAGTTCCGGAAATAGTATTGGCAAAGTTGAACTACTTATTATATCTTAGTTATGTCCTAGCACCTGTTGAGACCCATGGGGTAAATAAATATTCCACCCTTATATGGGATGTAGGGGCAGAGCAACGTCATTGTTTCCGTTGCTCCTTGCCGTGATTTCTACGCTACGACCCCGAGGTGTCTACTTGCTCCAGACTTCGCAGCCAGCCAACCTCATCCTTCCTAACATCTAGAATGACGAAGGTCTCACTTTTTCTTATTCCAGGTATCTTAGCGAGATGGTCCTTCACGAATTGCGTCAGCTCGCCTGATGAGTGGAACCACGCCCCAATAAAGATATCATGGTTACCAGTGCAGAGAGACACATAACGTACGTTGGGGCAAATAGCTAGTGATGCCGAGACCGCATCTATGCTACCTAGGTCCACTTCCAAGGCGATTAGTGCTATGATACTATATCCCAGCTTGACAGGGTCAGGTATAGCGGCAAAAGTGATTATGCCATGCTCTTGTAGGTGCTGGATCCTACGTCGAACAGTAGTTTGACTAACGCCTAGTTTACGAGACAGCTCCACGCTACTCTGCCGTGCGTCCTTGGCCAGTTCTGCTATCAAGCGATGGTCTAGCTCATCCATCACAGAAACTAGTATGGCATGGGATATTTTGCATGTCAAACCGTTCAGCAAGTCACTGGCAGTCTACCTGTTGTATGACACCAGGCGAGAAGTGGTACACGTTCTCATCTAGAACTGTGGTGAAAGAGCAGTGTCACCCAGGGTATGTGACTATCCACTTTAAGCAAACTTGCTTAGGTCATCCAAGAAAGTAGCATAGCGACCTTTAGAATTACCGAGAAGTTGACCTGTTGCCCTTTTGCCACACGGTTCCGTCGTTAACGACTGCATTAGTGCATCAAAGCAGGAGAATGCGTGTTAAATAGGCCTTATTGCGAAAAATGTGCCTTTTCCGACCAAATTGTTACCCTTGACATAGTAGCAATTCTGTCAATAATTAAAGATAGGGTTACTGGTCGAAAGGGGGGTAGAGATATTGGTAGTGGCACAACGACCTAACTTAGCTTATGTCATCATTGATACAGAAAGGTGCAAGGGGTGCCGTCTCTGCATCTCCGTCTGCCCCAAGAAGATTATCGGCTTGGCATCTCATATCAACCAGATGGGGTATACCCCGGCAGTAGTTATCGAGGAAAAAGCCCATGAATGCACCGGCTGTACAGCCTGTGCTATTATGTGCCCTGATACAGTTATTTCCGTGTATCGCTGCGACAGGGTACCGAGCAAGCCAGCTTCGTAACCCTTAGCCCTTTGTGGAGCAATCCAATGTCAAAGAAGACTTTAATGGCAGGCAACATCGCCATCGCTGAAGGCGCTATCTTAGCCGGCTGTCAGGCTTACTTTGGTTACCCCATTACGCCCCAAAACGAAATCCTAGAACACATGTCAAAACGGATGCCAGAGGAGGGACGGGTGTTCGTGCAGACTGAGAGCGAGCTGGCTGCCATCAACATGGTCTACGGCGCAGCCGCTGCCGGCTGCCGTGCCATGACCTCCACTTCCAGCCCCGGTTTCAGTCTAGAGCAGGAGGGTATCTCATATATGTCGGGAGCCGAGCTGCCTGGGGTAATAGTGAACGTGATGCGGGGTGGTCCGGGACTGGGCAACATCGGTGGTGCCCAGGGTGACTATTTCCAGTCCGCCAAGGGCGGTGGCCATGGCGATTACCGCGTGATTAACCTGGCTCCGGCCTCAGTGCAGGAAATGATGGACCTCACTATGCTGGCCTTTGAGCTGGCCGACAAATACCGCAATCCAGTGGTGGTACTCGCCGATGGTTTCTTGGGTCAGGCTATGGAGCCCGTGGTAATGCGGGAACCAGTCACGGAACTGCCCAGTAAACCCTGGGCAATCACCGGGGCCTTAGGTCGCGCCAAGAATATAATCAACTCCTTCGAGATGGACCCGGTCAATTTCCCACCCCGGGTCAAACTTCTGCTCCGGAAATTTAAAAAGATGCGTCGGAACGAGGTTCGCTATGAGGGTCTTAACCTAGGCGATGCCTCCTTGGTGATTGTAGCCTATGGCAGCGCCAGTCGCTCAGCCCTGACGGCGATGAAAATGGCTCGTCAGGAAGGGATACCAGTGGGGTTACTGCGGCCCATCACCCTCTTCCCTTTCCCTTACGAAGCCCTATCAAATCTGGCCCAGAGAATCAACGATTTTCTAGTGGCGGAACTAAGCTCTGGCCAGTTCATCGAAGATGTCAAACTGGCCGTGGGCCTGGATAAGAGGGTGGCGCTGGTCAATCAATACGGTGGTGTGCCTCTGTTGGCAGAGGAGATACTGGAAGCTATAGAGAAGATGATAAAACAACCTGTTGGCGGGTGATATGACTAAATTCAGCATCTCAGAATTGGATACTGTGCTTTACCACCGACCGGAATCTTTAGAGGATTATCCTTTCCACTTTTGCCCCGGTTGCGGGCACGGCATTGTGTTTCGTCTCATCGCTGAGATAGTTGATGAATTGAACATCAAGGAAAGGGCGGTGTGTGTGGCTTGCGTCGGTTGCTCCGTCAATTCTTATCACTATTTCAACTTTGACGGTCTGGAATCAGCTCACGGGCGTGCCCCGGCAGTGGCCACCGCCATCAAGCGGTGTCACCCTCATCTCGTTCCGTTCACTTATCAAGGAGATGGCGACCTGGCCGCTATTGGCACCGCCGAGATAGTGCACGCCTGCGCCCGGGGCGAGAATATCACCACTATCTTTGTCAACAACGCCGTCTATGGCATGACCGGTGGGCAGATGGCGCCCACTACTCTCGTTGGCATGTATTCTACCTCAACCCCCGGCGGTCGTAAACCATCCCTGTCCGGGTATCCCATACGGGTCTGCGAGATGCTGTCCACCCTGGATGGGACAGCCTATGTTGCCCGGGTGTCGGTGCACAACCCGGCCGCAGTTCGGAAAACAAAGCAAGCCATAAAACTTGCCTTCCGAACCCAGCTGGCCAACTTGGGTATGTCACTGGTGGAAGTACTGTCTCCCTGTCCGGTGAATTGGAGACTAGAGCCAGTGAAGGCGCTGGAGTGGCTGGTTAAGCACATGCTCCCACAGTACCCCCTGGGCGAGTTTAAGGTTATTGAGGCCGTTGCTGCACTGAAAAAAGGAGACCGGCTGTGCACGAAGAAATAGCCGTTGCCGGCTTCGGTGGACAGGGGGTGCTGTTTGTCGGTCGGCTCCTGGCCGAGGCAAGTCTCCTAGAAGGACGGGAGGTAGTGTGGATGCCATCCTACGGGGCGGAGAAGAGGGGGGGCACTGTCTGGTGCAATGTCACCATCTCCGACGAGAAGATAGGAGACCTGTTCATCACTAGGCCCACGGCCGCTATTGCCATGAATCCAGCTTCCTTGGTCAAATTGGAGCCGGCGATGAAGTCAGGGGGCCTGCTGGTTGTCAATCAGTCTCTGGTTCCATCAAAGGTAAGTCGGGAGGATATTCGTGTGGTCTATGTGCCGGCTAACGATTTAGCTACTGAGCTGGGGGATGATTCGGTAGGCAATTTAGTAACCCTGGGTGCTTTAGTCACTGGCTGTCCAGTGGTATCCACGTCTAGCATTATAGCGGTGATGGACAACTTGCTGCCCAAAAATCAAAGGCGCCTAGAAATAAATAAGCGAGCCCTTAGTAAGGGCTGTGCTTGGACGCAAGGAAACTAGGTATGCCATCCGCTAGGTCAGAATGTCACACACATGTAGCGAAATGCGAAAGGGGGTGGCAGGCAGAATGTTTGATTCGCTTGGAGACGAAAGGAAAGGGGATGCCATGTTTAGTAATAAGACACTAAATGAGGTGCGCCAAGGGATGAAGAAATGGCTAGAGGAGGTCAAGGGATTTACCAGCGACTTTCCGGGGAAAAGACGGTTCTCTACCATTTCCGACTTAGACATAGACCCGATATATACTCCAGAGAATATCACGGGCTTAGACTTTGCCACCAGTATAGGTTATCCTGGCCTCTATCCGTTTACTAGAGGCTGCCAAGCTACCGGCTATCGGGGGAAAGTATGGACATTCCGCATGTTCTCTGGCTTGGGCGGCGCTGAAGATACTAACCAAAGGTGGCATCAACTGTTAGCCGAGGGCGAAACTGGCTTAAGCACCGCTTTCGACTTCCCCACACTAATGGGATATGACTCCGATTCTCCAAAAGCCACTGCGGAGGTTGGCAAGTGCGGGGTAGCCATTGACACTCTGGCTGATTTGGAAGTCCTGACGAAAAATATTCCTTTGGATAAAGTAACTACTTCCATGACAATTAATCCTCCAGCCAGTGTTCTGTGGGCAATGTACCTAGTAGCTGCGGAAAGGCAGGGGGTGAGTTGGGACAAAATAGGGGGGACGATTCAAAACGATATGCTAAAGGAGTTTATTGCTCAAAAAACCTTTATGTGTCCCCCCGAACCATCCATAAGGCTTATTAGTGATACTATCGAGTTTGGCACTGAGTATGTTCCCCGGTGGAACACGATAAGTATCAGTGGTTATCATATACGTGAAGCCGGTGCTACCGCTGTTCAAGAGCTAGCCTTCACCTTAGCTGATGGGATTGCCTATGTTCAGGATGTTATGGAGAGAAAGAAACTAGATGTTGATGCCTTTGCCCCGAGACTTTCCTTCTTCTTTGATTCCCATATGGACTTCTTTGAAGAAATAGCTAAATTTAGAGCTGCCAGAAGAATGTGGGCGAAAATAATGAGGCATAGGTTCAAGGCTAAGAACCCCCGTTCTTGGTGGATGAGGTTCCATACCCAGACGGCAGGCTGTTCCCTAACTCACCAGCAGCCTTATAACAATATTGTTCGGACTACCACTGAGGCTCTGTCGGCAGTTCTGGGGGGAACCCAGTCTTTACACACTAATTCCTTTGATGAGGAATTCGCTCTACCCACTGAATTGGCAGCCACCATTGCCCTCCGCACTCAGCAGATTTTGGCTGAAGAGACCGGGGGCATAAATACCATAGACCCCCTGGCCGGCTCTTATTTTGTGGAGGCATTAACTAACCAAATAGAGGACGAAGCCTGGGAGTACATTAAGAAGATTGATGCCATGGGGGGGATGCTAGCGGCTATTGCCAGAGGGTTCCCACAGAAAGAGATTGCCACTGCCGCCTATAAATTTAAACGGCAAGTAGACAATCTGGAAAGGGTTGTGGTAGGAGTGAATAAATATGTGGCTAAAGAAGAGGCGCCTATTGAATTTCTAAAGATTGATGAAAGGGTAGAAGCGGAACAGATTAAAAGACTGCAAAAAGTGAAGAGAACGAGGGATAATCGGAGAGTTGCCCTGACCCTAAATAACCTTCGTGTTGCTTGCCAGAGTGATAAAAATGTAATGCCCTATGTGATTGAAGCGGTTAAAACCTATGCTACTGAGCAAGAAATTTGCGATGTATACCGAGAGGTCTTTGGGGAGTATCAAGACCCTGGTTTCTACTAAAACAGGTAGTGTAAAGGCCTTAATTGGGAGGGTGAATGAGCACAGAGAGGAGATTAAGAGTCCTAATCGCCAAACCAGGCTTAGATGGTCATGACCGAGGGGCCAGGATTATAGCCAGGGGCTATAGAGATGCCGGCTTTGAAGTCATATATACTGGTGTGCATCAGACACCGCAGCAGATAGTTAGTGCGGCCATACAGGAGGATGTCGACCTGGTTGGTCTTAGCTGTCTTTCCGGTGCTCATATGTATCTTTTCCGTGAGGTAGTCAAACAGTTAGCAGAAAAAGGTGCACACGATATTACCGTTATCGGTGGTGGTATTATCCCCCCCGAAGATATCCCCCGGCTTAAGGAAGCCGGTATCAGGGAGATATTTCTACCGGGTGCACCTCTAGAGAAAATAATAGAATGGACAAAAGAAAACGTAAAGCCCAGCAAGATGCCCATCTAGAGAAACAGCCAAAGCTCTTTGAGTAGCAGATAAAGCAAACAAAACGAAGCATAGCCCGCATCCAGCAGGATTGGGAGGGTGAAAGTAGAATCTACACAGCAGATGAGGCTCGTTCCCGTATCTCAGAGGAGATTCATGATACGAACCTAAGTCAAGCAACCTTCGGAGAAGCAAAGGATGGCGGGGTTGTCGATGTTAAGGTGTATCCATGGGAAGACCTGACCGGAGCACATTTAGCCTGTGTAATTTGACTGGAGCCAGTTTTACATCAGAGTATTAGCATGGCATCGCCAAAGCTATAGAAACGGTAGCGCGAGGCTATCGCCTCCTCGTAGGCTTGGTTAATAAAATCCTTACCAGCAAAGGCAGTAACCAGCATCAGTAGCGTTGACCTAGGCAGGTGAAAATTGGTGATAAGCGCATCCACCATGCGGAACTGGTATCCAGGCAAAATAAATAAACTTACCCAGCCCTCAAACGGCTTCAAACCAGACACTCCGCTGTTCTGAGCTGCCTGCTCTACGAGTCTCACCGTAGTGGTGCCAACACAAATTATTCTCCGCCCTTCTGCCCTGGCCTGAGATAGCTGACTGGCTACCTCCTGAGTTAGCACACCATATTCCTTATAAGTGGGATGCGCAAGCGGGTCATCCTCTCTAACCGGTCGGAAGGTGTCAAGCCCCACATGGAGAGTAACCCATCGGCAGTGAATCCCCTTTTGCGCTATCTTACTAAGCAATTGAGGTGTGAAGTGCAGGCCAGCAGTCGGTGCGGCCACACTGCCGCCTACCCTGGCATATACTGTCTGATAACGCTCAGGGTCAAGCAAGGGAATATGGATATATGGTGGTAGCGGAACCTCGCCCACCCTGAGTAGCAGTGTTTCATCCGAGAACTTTATTATCTTTATGCCGTCCTGCCTCAGCTCTGTTACTTCAGCCAGAATCTTAACCTCATGTCTACTACCAGCCACAGATTCACTCGTTATGTCAACCTTAGTGCCAATATTAACCCTTTTACCGGGCTTGAGCAGTGCCTCCCAGACACCGGTCTCAAGCCGACGCAGTAACAAAATCTCCACCCTACCGCCACTGTCAACCTTCCTCCCACAGAGACGAGCCGGGATTACCCGGCTATCATTAAATACCAAAACATCTCCAGTC
>JAUVZE010000029.1 GCA_030602665.1 Dehalococcoidia bacterium | reverse complement strand
CCAAATGGACATTCTACTTATTTTGGATGAAATTCAGACCGGGGTGGGTCGAATCGGGGCACTTTTTGCCTATGAGCAATATGGTATTGAACCTGATATAATGACCTTGGCTAAGGGTTTAGCCAGTGGCATGCCAATCGGAGCTATACTAGCTAAGGATAGAGCCTCTGTTTTTGTACCCGGGGAGCATGGTTCTACCTTCGGGGGTAATCCGGTAGCCTGTGCCACTGGTTATGCAACACTAAAATTTATTATTGACCATGATATTGCTGGCAATGCCCAGAGAGTGGGACAATATTTTATTACCGGATTGCAGCGACTAAAGCAGAAATTCCAGTGTATCACTGAGGTGCGGGGTTGTGGACTCTTGATAGCTATGGAGTTTAGTAGTGATATGGCCAACTCAGTGGTGAAGGCTTGTCTTAATAGAGGTTTGCTGGTTAACCGAGTCAAACCCAATGCCTTGCGCTTTATGCCCCCACTCATTATTGGTAACAGCGAGGTTGATGAGGTATTGGACATCTTACATGAAGTACTATCCAGCATTGTTAGCTGGAGATGAAAGGACACAGGACTGAGATGGCGACTCAGGTTCGGAAACTTAAGATAATAGTAACCTTAACGGTAGTCCTATCACTGGCCATTGTGATATTGGTCCCCTCGCTGATGGTGCCGGCAATAACTTCTGAGGCCGAGACCGGAGGTACTCCCCTGTCAATTCAGGATTTGTCGGCTGTGCCCCAGTCTATAGTTGACGATGCTGCCAGATTAGCCACTGAGCTTTTTGGCGATGGCCAGAGAGAGTGCCATGATTTTATAAACCAGCTACTAGCTACGTATGTGGTGGCTAAGGATAAAGATATTGTTGTGTTTTTTAACTCAGGTGGCTGGGGATGGACTCTTATTGGGGATTCTCCTGAGGCGCAGAGCTTTGTTACTGGCATTGAGTCTGAACTGGCTAGCTTGGGCTACACCTCACTGATGCTGGATCACAATAGGACAGACGACACTTTAAATGGGCGTCTTAGTGAACTTATGCTGGCGGTAGGTTTTTATCCGCTGAAGGCTAAGGATTTAGCCTCCAGAGTAGAATTTCTCACTAGCCACATACCAGGCATCAAGGTTATCTTGATTGGAGCAAGTAATGGCACACTTGTTTGTGAAAGTGTGATGAATATTCTAAGGGATACCACACAGGTTTATAGTATCCAGCTAGGTCCCCCCTTTTGGAGCAATAGCATTGTGTCAGACAGGTCGCTGATAATGAGGAGTAACGGCATAGTCCCTGATTCATTTAGTCAAGGGGACTTATTCATGATTATTCGCGCCAGCCTGGAGTCCCTGTTTGGCATATCGCACGATGACGCTGGCCATATACTACTTCATGTAGGAGCACCGGGACATGACTACCAGTGGCAGTATCCCCAAGTTCGTTCTCAAATCATTAGTTTTTTGCAACAAAACTTTGGACTTAAGTAGTGATAATATTTTTATTTAGGGGGTTAGTATGTCGGATAAGGTGGTGCTGGCTTACAGTGGTGGTTTGGATACCTCGGTGGCTATCAGGTGGCTTAGAGAAGCGTATAACCTAGATGTTATTGCGCTAACTATTGATGTGGGGAACGAGCGTGATTTTTCAGCTATTGAGCAAAAGGCACTCAAGGTCGGAGCTGTGAAGGCGTTAGTAAAGGATGCCAAGGAGTTATTTGTTAACTATTTTGTTTTTCCGGCATTGCAGGCGGATGCCATCTATGAAGGGCAATACCCATTGGCTACTGCCTTATCTCGTCCCCTAATGGCTAAGTTACTGGTGGATGCAGCTCGTGAGGAGGCAGCTTCAGCAGTAGCTCATGGCTGCACCGGCAAGGGCAATGACCAAGTAAGGTTTGAAGTGAGTATTAATGCCCTGTCTCCTGGTCTTAAAATTATAGCTCCAGCCCGGGAATGGGACATGACTCGTGAGGAGACTATAAACTATGCCCAGCGTTATGACATCCCGGTGCCAATAACTGCCTCAAGCCCATATTCAATTGATGAGAACCTCTGGGGGAAAAGCATAGAGTGTGGAGTTCTGGAGGACCCGTGGGTGGAACCGCCGGAGGAGGTATTTACCTGGACAAGGTCACCTGATAAAGCTCCAGATAAGCCAGGCTACATTGAAATTGGGTTTGACCAGGGTATTCCAATTACTATTGATGGTCAGGAACTGGACGGGGTTAGCTTAATCCAGCGGCTGAATAGGCTAGCCGGCATGCACGGAGTCGGCAGGATTGACCATTTAGAAAATAGGCTAGTGGGAATAAAGTCAAGGGAAATCTACGAAGCGCCGGCAGCAGCAGTGCTACTGCAGGCGCACCAAGCCCTAGAGGCGATGACATTATCCAAAGACCAATTACGCTTTAAGCAAAAGGTAGCTATGGAGTATGCTGACCTCATCTATAACGGTCTGTGGTTCACTTCACTACATCAGGATTTAGCTGCCTATGTACAAAGCACACAACGTTTTGTTACTGGAACGGTGCGAATGAAGCTATTTAAGGGAAATTGTCAGGTGGTCGGTCGTAAATCACCTAAGTCGCTATATAGCTTTGGTCTAGCTACCTACGATAAGGGTGACCAGTTTGACCAGAGTGCCTCCCCTGGTTTCATTCATATTTGGGGATTACCAGTTAGAACCCAGGCTCAGATACAGGGTATTGGTGACCTGGGCAAGACTGAAAAATAAGATGAATTAGGCACAGGTGGGTAACTATGGTCAGGGAAAATAGAAAAGGACTACGTGCTCGCTTTCAAAAACAGGTCGATAAGTTGGTGGAAGCATATACTGCCTCTATTCCCTTTGACTGGAAGCTATACCCTTATGACATTGCTGGCAGTATTGCCCATGCCAGGATGCTGGCTAAGCAGGGCATTATCTCAGACAAAGAAGCTAAAACTATTACTGAGGGGCTGGCTTCAATTAAGCAGGAGATAGAGCAGGGTAAATTTCAGTTTAAACCAGAACTGGAAGACATCCATATGAATATTGAAGCCCGGCTACTGGAGAGGGTAGGTGAGGTAGGTGGTAAGCTGCATACCGCTCGCTCCAGGAATGACCAGGTGGCTCTGAGCATGCGTCTGTTTACTAAGGAGGCAATCGCTGAGACCTTGGTCAAGCTGAGGGGATTTCAGCAGGCACTAATTAGTCTGGCTGAAGCCAATAAAGGGGTAGTTATGCCTGGATATACCCACTTGCAGCCGGCACAGCCAGTTTTGCTGGCACATCACCTATTAGCCTACTTTGAGATGCTCCAGCGAGACATTGACCGATTTAGAGATTGTCTCAAGCGGACTGATGTCATGCCCTTGGGCAGCGGGGCTTTAGCTGGTGTTGCCTATGATGTTGACCGGGACTTCTTAGCTCGGGAGTTAGGCTTCAGCCGGATAAGTCAGAACAGTATGGATGCTGTCTCCGATAGGGACTTCGTGGTGGAGTATGAAGCGGCGGCTAGTCTCACTATGATGCACCTCTCCCGGTTGGCTGAAGAGATTATTTTGTGGTCTTCAGGTGAGTTTAATTTTATTGAACTTGATGAGGCTTATGCCACAGGTAGCAGTATTATGCCCCAGAAGAAGAACCCTGATGTGGCTGAGCTGGTGCGGGGTAAGACAGGACGGGTCTATGGTAAGCTGATGGCTCTGCTGACTACGCTGAAAGGTCTGCCGCTTGCCTATAATAGAGATATACAGGAGGATAAAGAGGGGCTCTTTGATACTGTAGATACACTGCTATCCAGCTTAGAGGTATTTACTGGCATGGTTAGAACCTTGCGAGTTAAGGCTGAAAATACCGGGCAAGCAGCTAGGCAAGGCTATATTTTAGCTACTGACCTGGCTGACTATCTGGTTAAGAAAGGTGAGCCCTTTCGCACCGCCCATGATATAGTAAGCAGGTTAGTGAGCTATGCTATGGAAAAAGGTAAATCGTTTGGTGAACTTAGCCTCAGTGAGTATAAGGATTTTTCACCCTTATTCGGCGAGGATGTTTACTCCATTACCGTAACCTCGTCTGTTGCTGCCAAGGATGTGGTTGGTGGCACTGCCCCAAGGCAGGTAGAGCAGGCATTAGTCACTGCTAAAAAGATAATTGGGGAAGGAGAGTCTTAGAGGGGCGAATCCCTCTAACAAAACCAATTCCCCCTCCCGTGATAAGGGAGGGGGATAAAGGGGGTGGGTTACCTAATTGACTATGCAGTTTTAGCGGCTTTGTGCTGGTTGCGTAGGCATCTGGTGCATAGATTAAGCCGTTTTGGCTTGCCGCCTATAGTAATCGTAACTGGATGAATGTTAGGCACCCAGCGACGCTTGGTGTGACGTTTTGAGTGGCTCACACTATGGCCAAACTGGGGTGATTTTCCACATAAATCGCACTTCAATATTTCTTCTCCTTTGACCGTCAAGTAAATTTATTGTACAATACGTTCATAATACTATCATAGCCAAGCAGGCTTGGCAAGGATGGGAGAAATGAGGCAGGTTGAGTCTGCTAATGGGCAGGATTTAAGGGAAATGTTAGCGGCGGCTACTAGTTGGTTAGAGAAGAGTGCTGCCGATATTGATGCGTTGAATGTCTTCCCGGTACCTGATGGGGATACCGGGACTAATATGCTGCTTACCATGCGTTCCGCTATTGAGGAAGCCTATCGGGCTCCTGACCAGAGTGCTTCAGCGGTAGCTCAAGCTACGGCTAAGGGGGCACTGATGGGGGCTCGGGGTAATAGCGGGGTAATCCTCTCACAGATTTGGCGTGGTCTGGCGCAAGGTTTGGCTGAGAAGGACTCATTTACAGGCAGTGACCTGGCTGATGCCCTAATACAATCATCAGCAATGGCTTATAGAGGACTAAGCAATCCGGTAGAAGGAACTATTCTTACTGTAGTTCGGGAAGCAGCATCAGCTGCTCAGGCACAGGTTTCTAGTGGTAGCGATGACCTACAATCAGTTCTGGAGGCTATAGTTAAGGCTGCCAGTGAGTCGGTGGCTAATACCCCTAGTCTTCTCCCGGTGCTAAAAGAGGCTGGGGTGGTAGATGCCGGGGGGCAAGGGCTGTATACCATTCTGGAGGGTACCCTCCGCTACCTTAGAGGCGAGGGAGAGCAGATGCAATTCCGCAAACCTCAGATAATTGTCAGTGACATACCGGCCACTAGATTGCCACAGATGGTTGCTGCTGAGGAGATGCCATATGGATATTGCACTAATGTACTTCTCAAGGGACAGGGGCTTGACCCGGATAAGCTTAGGATGAAACTGAAGAGAAAGGGGCAGTCTCTGGTTGTAGCCGGTGATGAATCTACAATCAGGATTCATATCCATACCTATGAACCCGGTAAGATTCTTAACTACGTTGGTTCGCTCGGTACTATGCATGAAATAAGCATACGGAATATGGACGAACAGCACCAGGACTTTCTGGAGATGCAGAGGGAGAAAGCACCGGCGGTTGACATCGCTATCATTGCCGTGGTCTCAGGGGGCGGGCTTACCGAGGTTTTCAAAAGCCTGGGGGCAGTGGTTGTCTCTGGTGGACAAACAATGAACCCTAGCACTAAGGATTTGCTCCAGGCAGTAGAGTTAGTGGTGTCAGACAAGGTTATTATTCTACCCAATAACAAAAACATAGTGCTTACCGCAAATCAAGTCCAATCTCTGACTACCAAAACCATTGAGGTGGTGCCTACGCAAACAATTCCACAGGGAGTAGCCGCACTTTTGGCCTTTGACTATGAGGCTGACCTGAAAACAAACATCCAGCTTATGGATGAAGCAAAATCAGCAGTAAGGTCTATTGAGGTTACTCGGGCAATCCGCTCCACCAAGCTAAATGGACGGAAAATCAAAAGGAAACAGGCTATGGGCTTTCTGGACGGAAATTTAGTAGCCGTAGGTGATATGGCTACCGGTACTCTTAATGAGGTGTTGGTTGAGCTAGATTTAGATAAAGCTGAGGTAATCACCATCTACTACGGGGCTGATACTAAGCCAGCTGAAGCCGAGCAGATTAGTGTAGCTATTTGTCAACAGCACCCCCAACTTCAGGTGGAGGTAGTTAAGGGCGGTCAACCTCATTATAACTTTATTGTTTCTGTAGAGTAGTAAGGGCAGGTTTGTTTATGACTGTCAAGGTAGTCACTGATAGTGTCGCTGATTTGCCCTCTGAGGTGACTAGGGAGCTGGGGATTACCGTAATTCCACTGAATGTTCGCTTTGGCACTGAGGTCTACCGTGATGGCATTGACCTGACTGCTGAACAGTTCTACGATAAATTAAAGCACAGCGCAGTCCTACCAGTTACTTCAGTACCATCGCCAGGAACCTTTGCTGAAGCATATGATAGGCTGGCTGAGGAGACAGATGAAATCTTGGTTATTAGTCTTTCTTCCAGGCTCAGCGCCACCTGTGAGGTGGCATTACAAAGCGTAGGGTTAATGGAGCGGAAATGCCGAGTGGAAGTGGTTGATTCACAATGGGCGGTTATGGCGCAGGGATTTATGGTTATTGCTGCGACTAGAGCAGCTCAGGCTGGAGCTAGCCTTGATGAGGTGGTAGATATAACCCGAAAGACTATTCCTCGTGTAGATTTTCGGGCAGCTTTTGATACTCTGGAATATCTCAAGAGGGGTGGACGCATTGGCAAGGCACAGGCATTTCTGGGGTCAATGCTTAAGGTAAATCCCATTATAACCATAAAAGATGGTTTGGTTGAGCCGGCGGGCAGAACACGCTCTCGGGCTAAGGCAATAGAGCATTTATATAACTTTGCGGTGGGTTTTTCCCATATTAAGGGGATAGCGGTAGAGGATGCTGCCTGTCCTAAAGATGCTGAGCTGTTAGTTGAACGGCTTAGCTCTAAGTTTCCCAAGGAGCATATCTACCGTTCAAAGACAACCCCAGTGATTGGCACACATACCGGTCCCGGTCTACTACTCGTCGCTGTATTGGGAGATAGGAGTAGTGAGCAAGCCGAGGTAAGGGGAGTTTTATGATGGTTAAGATTGTTACTGATAGTACTGCTGACTTGCCACCCCAGATAGCTCAGCAGCTAGGGATTACCGTGGTGCCAGTCTATGTATGCTTTGGTGAAAAGGTCTACCGGGATGGGGTGGATATAAGTCAGGATGAGTTTTACCAGAAACTGATAGAGAGTCCTACTCATCCCACTACTTCCCAGCCATCACCAAGTGACTTTGCCAGTGTCTATAGTAAGCTATCAATGGAGACCGATGAAATAGTCTCCATCCAGATTACCAGCAAGTTAAGTGGCACCTATAACTCGGCGTTACAGGGAAGGGAGCTAGCCAGGACAAGGTGTCGTATTGAGGTCGTAGATTCACTTGTGGTATCTATGGGTTTAGGGCTGGTAGCTATGGCTGCTGCCAGATTGGCTAAGGCTGGAGAGGGTTTGCCGGGAGTGGTGGAAGAGACAAGGCAAGCCATTGCCTGTATACGCCTGCTTGGTGTCTTTGATACCCTTAAATACCTGCTTCGGAGTGGGCGCCTCGGTAAGGCTAAGGCATTATTGGGCAGTATGCTCAATGTAAAGCCTTTAATTACCATGCGGGATGGCGAGCTTTTTCCCACTGGGCAAGTTCGCACCCGCTCAAAAGGTATAGAGCGCTTATTTGAGTTGGTAAAGAATGCCTTGAACATTCAAGAGGTAGCTATTGTCCACAGCACTACCCCTGATGAAGCCGGTTCGCTCAGGGAGCGCATTGGTTCTATCTTTGATAAGAAGTGGATTCATATCGCCAGACTAGGACCAGCCTTGGGTGTCCACGGTGGTCCCGGCACCTTGATTTTGGCTCTAAGGGAAAAGGGCAGTAGTATTGGCCAGGATGCCAGTGAGGGTAAGCCTTCAAGGAAACGATTTTCCTTACCCCCTCTCCACATACCAAAGCTGGGTTTTTCTCGCCCTTAGTTAGTTATTCGCTAGGGCGAACGGAGGCAAAGCTTTGTCAATAAATGTTGAGCCTCTGCGCAAGATTCTTGAGCTTGAGCGTAATAAGGGTTATTCAGATTCAGCAGTAATTGGTGGATTAGACAAATTCCTTCGTCGTTGGTCTAGTCAGGCTATAGAGTCAATAACTAATCCGCAGCTTCTGAACCGTTTCCATCGTCTTGTTAACTCCAGCTATGCATCTATGACTAAACAGCAGCGCCAAGAATGGGTAGCGGCTGTGCTTAACTTTTTAGTTGAGGTAGAGCACAGGGAAGGTGAAAAGGGTGAAGCTAAATTGACTCCAGTAGTTAGTCGACCGCCTTCGGGGATAAAAGTGCAGAGAACGGCGGTGAATCAATCTATTGAGTCGTCAATTACTAGTATTAAGGGTATTAGCTCGAGTCTGGCTACCAAGTTTAACAAGCTAGGGGTGAAAACAGTTCGTGACCTGCTCTATTTCTTTCCCCGCCGTCACCTTGATTACAGCCAAACTAAGTCTATCTCGCAGCTTAGCGAGGGGGAAGAACAGACAATAATAGCTAATGTGTGGCAGGCTCAGATAACTATGCTCGGTGGTAGGCGTGGCACTGAAGCTATTGTGGGCGACGAGACAGGTAATGTCAGGGTGGTATGGTTTAACCAACCTTACCTGGCTAAGAAGCTGCCGACTAATACCAGGATAGTGCTCAGCGGCAGGGTGAGCTTGTTTCACGGGCGACATGTGTTTGAGTCTCCAGAGTGGGAGCTAGCCGAAGATAAAGAGTTAATTCACACCGGGCGTCTGGTTCCCCTCTACCCTCTTACTCAGGGACTGCGCCCTCGCCTGGTAAGAAAGCTGATGAAAGGGGTTATAGACCAGTGGGCATGGCAATTAGAAGATTTTCTGCCACCAGAGTTGAAAGAGAGATGTAATCTGCTGGAGCTAGCCCAGGCTATAACCCAGTCTCACTACCCAGATGATGAAACATTGAAGGATAGGGCAAGGGTTCGTCTGGCTTTTGATGAGCTCCTTCTTCTCCAGTTGGGTGTGCTAAGTAAAAAACGTGATTGGCAGGAGAGTCAGCCGGGTAACTCATTTGATACCAAGACAACGGTGTTGGACACTTTTCTAAAGTCCTTGCCCTTTGAGCTGACCGCAGCTCAGCAAAGAGTACTACGAGAACTGCTAGCCGATTTGCAGAAACCGAGACCAATGTCCCGATTATTGCAGGGCGAGGTAGGCAGTGGCAAGACGGTAGTGGCTATGGCTGCTTTGCTTACAGCTACTGCCAACGGTTATCAGGGGGCATTTATGGCGCCTACCGAGATTCTGGCAGAGCAACATTTCACCACTATTAGTGAGCTTCTATCTAGAGTGAGCCCTCAAGAGGACGGGGGCTACCTGCGTAGTTATCCCGGGCTTCTCCCCCACCCCCTGACGGTGGCATTACTTATCGGCGATATTAGTCAGGCCAGAAAGCAGGAACTCCACCAGCGTATCTCTGACGGAGATATAGATATTGTTATTGGCACCCATGCTCTCATCCAGGAGGAAGTGGAGTTCTACCGATTGGGTTTAGTGGTGGTGGATGAGCAACACCGATTTGGGGTTACCCAGCGTGCAGCACTGCGCCAGAAGAGTTTCAATCCGCATGTGTTGGTAATGACGGCGACACCTATCCCACGAACCTTAGCCCTAACCCTATACGGTGACCTTGACCTGTCGGTTATAGACCAGCTTCCTCCGGGAAGACAGGTAGTGAGGACCAAATGGCTCAAACCGGTGCAGAGGGAAAGTGCCTATGCGTTTATCCACCGTCAGGTAGCTGATGGACGTCAAGCTTTCATTATCTGCCCCTTTGTTGAGGAGTCGGAGGTTATTGCAGCTAAGGCAGCAGTGGCGGAATACGAGCGTCTATCACGAGAGGTCTTTCCTGAGTTGAGATTAGGTCTGCTACATGGGCGCATGTCGGCGGTGGAAAAGGATAAGGTAATGCGTCGCTTTCGCTCCGGCGAGCTGGACATCCTGGTGTCAACCCCGGTGGTAGAGGTTGGGATAGATGTGCCTAATGCTACGGTAATGCTGGTAGAGAGTGCCGACCGTTTTGGTCTGTCACAATTGCACCAGTTCCGGGG
>JAUVZE010000036.1 GCA_030602665.1 Dehalococcoidia bacterium | reverse complement strand
GCTGATAGGTTGGCAACGGTGCGTGACGGCACATTGTACAATATACAGGGTAAGCTAGTACTTTCAGCAACAATCTTGAAATGTTGATATAAGCCGTCCTGAGTTGGCTTATTATAGTAGGGAACCACTAATAGGCAGGCATCAACCCCAATTCGCTCTGCCTCTTTAGTTGTTGCCAAGGCCTCAGCGGTGCTATTGCTACCAGTGCCGGCTATTACCGCTCCTCGTTCGCCGACTGCTGACTTTATCTCAGTAAACAGGCACAGCTCCTCCTCCCGGATAAGTGTTGGAGATTCTCCGGTTGTGCCCACGACTACCACCCCTTCACTCCCTGAGTTAAGCAGGGCTAAAGCTAACTTCTTAGCCTGCTCATAGTCAACCTTCCCCGCTTCATCAAACGGGGTTACCATCGCTGTTAGCAATCGTCCCAGTTTTTTCATTTCCCGCCTCTCGGATGTAACCATTCCCGTTTAATCATCTCTTCAGCAATTTGGACGGCATTTAGGGCAGCTCCCTTACGCAGGTTGTCAGCTACCACCCACATAACTAAGCCATTGGGATGAGAGGCATCTCGACGAATGCGTCCAACAAAGACCTCATCGGTGCCAGCGGCTGACCAGGGTTGGGGATAAAGGCTAATAGTCGGGTCATCTAATAATTTGATTCCCGGAGCCTGAGCAAGAATACGCTGTGCCTCATCAGGGGACATAGGCTGAGAGAATTCTATGTGGATAGCCATACTATGTCCGGTAAATACCGGCACTCGCACACAGGTAGCTGAAATAGCTATATCATCGGCATGCATTATCTTTCTGGTTTCTTCCACCACCTTCCACTCTTCTTTGGTATAGCCATTGTCCAGAAAAACATCTATTTCTGGCAGTATATTAAAAGCTATTTGGTGAGGGTAAACATGGGGGATAGCGGTCTGCCCCTCCAGCACCTGCTTGGCTTGCACCGTTAGTTCCTCTACTGCGGCTGAGCCGGTGCCCGACACTGCCTGGTAAGTATCGACGATAATGCGCTTGATGGGGTTAACCTTGTGTAACGGATAAAGAGCCACCACTATTTGAATGGTGGAGCAGTTCGGATTAGCGATAATCCCCTTATGCCATTTAATATCTTCCGGATTAACCTCAGGAACTACCAGCGGGACAGCCGGCGTCATTCTAAAAGCGGAGCTATTATCAACAACTACCGCTCCTGATTGTGCCGCTATCGGTGAGAAGTAGCGGCTGGTCTCAGCACCAGCTGAGAAGAGGGCGATATCCACTTTCTTAAACGACTCTGGAGTCGTCTCTTCAACCTCAATCTCCCGGTGATTGACAAACAGCTTTTTACCGGCTGAGCGGTCTGAGGCTAAGAGAAGGATTGAAGCCATAGGGAAGTTACGCTGCTCCAGTACCTTGATGAATTCTTGTCCTACCAGTCCGGTGGCACCAACAATAGCCACCCTATACTTATTCATTGCCCCTCCTATAACTCAAGCAGAGTATCTAAACCATAGACTAGTCCCTGGCGCTTAACCACTTCCCTAATAGCTAGCATAACACCTGGCATATAGCATTCTCGGCTAGTGGTATCATGGCGTATGCTCAGTGTTTGCCCCGCCGTGCCTAAGATTACCTCCTGGTGTGCCATAAGACCAGGTAGACGTACGCTATGAATAGTAACACCCTCAACCTGCTCCCCCCGGCTAGCTGAAATCCCCCTTTGTTCTGCGGGGCGATGGAATGGCTTACCTCTAGCCTGAGCCATTGCTTTAGCAGTAAAAAGGGCAGTTCCTGAAGGGGCATCGGCTTTCTGGTGGCCATGTAGCTCTATAATTTCAGCATAGTCAAGATATTTGGCAGCTAACTTGGCTAGATGTATCATTAGCACCGCGCCGAGAGCGAAGTTCGGTGCCACCACGGCACCAACCCGGTGAGCTCTGGCTAACCGGTCAATTTCGCTAATATCATCAGCGCTTAGCCCGGTGGTTCCGATTACCAGGTTAACGCCCTGTTTAGTGGCGATACGCACTGCTGGCATGGTAGCTTGAGCAATAGTAAAATCCACCAGTACATCAGGCTGGCACTTAGTGAGGATACATTCTAAATCAGATGAAAAGGGTACTTTGCCCGAGCTATCAGGCAAGGTTAGGTAATCCTCGGTAACCTGTAACTCTACAGCACCGACTATTTGCATCTCAGGCTCACGACACAGGGTACCAACCACCTCTCGTCCCATTTTGCCTAATGCACCTTGAACGACTACTTTTATTGGCTTCATAACATCAGCCTTCATTGTATTAACGCCATTTATCTCTATGAGGGCGAGGCTGGGGAGGACGAACCGTGCGCTTCTTAAACGGGTAATCTGTAGATAGTGAGTCCCTAACCTTAGCCCCGCTCACTTCAGAAAGTTTCTCAAATACTGCCCGTCGTGATAGTTTTATCTTACCCATATTATCAATATCAATTACTTTAACCGTAACCTCATCGCCCACCTTGACTATATCCTCGACCTTGTCTACCCGGTAATCAGCCAGCTCACTGATATGGACCAAGCCTTCTTTACCAGGTAAAACTTCCACAAAAGCGCCAAAGGTCATCAAGCGAGTTACCTTGCCCGTATATATAGCACCAACCTCTACATCCTTGGTTAGACTTTCAATAATGCTGATAGCTTTTTGAGCAGCGGCTTCATCAGGTGAGCCAATAAGTACCGTGCCATCATTTTCAATGTCTATAGTTGTTTTGGTTTCATCAATTATTGACCTGATTGTTTTACCTCCAGTGCCGATGATACTACCAATTTTGTCTGGGTCAATCATCATCTTGTACACCCGTGGTGCGTAGCAGCTGACTTCAGGTCGGCTGGAGCTAATCGTTTGTTGCATCACCCCCAGGATAAATAGACGAGCCTCACGGGCTTGTTCTAGTGCCTTTCCCAGGATTTCTAGGTTTATACCCTTGAGTTTAATGTCCAATTGTAGCGCCGTAACGCCCTCAGCAGTACCAGCTACCTTGAAGTCCATATCGCCATAGGCATCCTCTATGCCTTCAATATCAGTTAGAACAGCATAGGTGCCGTCATCTCCAGTGACTAAGCCCATAGCTATCCCAGCTACTGCCCTTTTGATAGGTATCCCAGCATCCATTAGGGATAGACTTGAGGCACAAACACTGGCCATAGAAGTACTGCCGCTGGAGCTCAAGACTTCTGAAACGAGGCGGATAGTATAGGGGAAATCTTCATCTCTAGGCAGCACTGCTAAAAGGGCTTTCTCAGCTAGAGCCCCATGCCCAATTTCACGGCGACTGGTTGTGCCTATACGTTTCACCTCACCGGAAGAGAAGGGAGGAAAATTATAGTGGTGCATAAAGCGCTTAGTCTCCTCTATCCCCAAGCCGTCAAGTTGCTGTTCCTTCTTAATGGAGCCCAAGGTAGTAATTGTCAGCACTTGTGTTTGACCCCGAGTGAATAGCGCTGAGCCGTGGACACGAGGTAGTAGTCCTACTTCGCAGCTAATGGGGCGAACCTCAGCTAGACCACGGTCACCAAAACGCTGTCCTTTGTCAAGTATACTACTTCTAACTTCAGCTTTAACCCTGGTTTCAAAGGCGGAAAGTATCTCTTCTTCCGAGAATGTCTCACCTAGACTCTCCACCAGCTCTTTCTTTAGATTGTCAAGTGCTTGCTCACGCTGTAACTTCTCTGGCTGGTTTAAGGCTTCGGCAAGCCTACCATTAACCATTGGTGAAATGGCTGATATTACCTCGGGGTTAACCTCACTAACCGGGGCTTCTACCTTGGGCTTGCCACAAGCCTGCCCAAGCTGCTCCTGAAGCCTAATAATATCTTGGTTTGCCTCATGCCCAAATTCAATTGCCCGGATAATAACATCTTCTAAAACCTCCCGAGCCGTTGCCTCTACCATTACCACTGCTTGCTTAGTGCTGACGACCACAAGGTCAAGAAGGCTACTATCCAGCTGAGTTAGTGTTGGATTTAATATTAGCTCATCATTAATATAGCCAATATGAACTGCACTTACCGGGCCGTCAAATGGCACCTCTGATATAGATAGGGCCGCTGAGCCGCCAATAACCGCCAGAATGTCAGGGTCGTTTTCCTGGTCAGCAGAAAGGACGGTAATTACCAGCTGAATATCATTACGCCACCCTTTGGGTAAAAGGGGACGCAACGGGCGGTCAGTAAGTCGACTGGCTAAAGTCGCCTCCTGGGTAGGACGCCCCTCCCTTCTAATAAAGCCACCAGGAATCTTACCGGCAGCATATAGTCTCTCTTCATAGTCAATGGTCAGCGGTAGAAAATCTATTCCCTCTCGGGGTTCTGGGCTGATGCAAGCCGTAACCAGAACCACAGTGTCTCCATAGCGAACAGTTACCGCTCCACTTGCCTGCCCGGCAAGCTTCCCGGTATCTATAACGAGAGCTCTACCGCCAACTTCACATTCAAAAGATTTTAGCAATGGTCCCTCCCCATCCAGGACTTTACTTACGTAGACCTAGCCTAGTAATCAACTTATGATATCGGCCAACATCCTCTCGACTCAGGTAAGCCAGCAGCCGTCTTCTCTGCCCGACAAACTTAAGTAACCCACGTTGCGTATGGTAATCATGGCGATTAGCCAGCATATGCTCGGTTAGTCGGTTTATCCTCTCGGTAAGCAGAGCTACCTGAACCTCGGTTGAGCCGGTATCTCTTTCGCGGTGCTGAAAGTTCTCTATAATCTCTTTCTTCTTTTCTTTGTCCAAATTACGCTCCTACACCATTTATTCCACCCTCTTCAGTGCCAGTAAACAAAATCCCAGCCCGATATTGACACCAAAGAAGGGAGAGCCATCAGCGACCAGTTACTAGAAAATTACTACACCTCTTAATTATTGGCAAGCATTAAGTATACCATACGTTAAGAAATTATAGCAAAAGCCTGGGTAGCTGTAAATAAAATTTTGTGAGAATCTCTCCCGCCTTGACTTGGCCGCCTGGAGGGTGTATAGTAAAGGTTGTAGATACCTTGGTTCCATGCGTTTCTAGGCTAGAACTCGATGTAACAGCTGATATTGCAGTTCGGCACAGGGTTTTCTCGGCCAGGAGACTGCATCAAAAACAAGGGGATAACAAAATACAAAGGAGGTGCAGTTATGGCTCTGGAAGACAAGACCCTGGTATGTCGTGATTGCGGGCAAGAGTTCACTTTTACTACCGGTGAGCAAGAGTTCTACTTATCTCATGGGTTGCAGAATGAACCTAGCCGCTGTCCGGAATGTCGGGCTGCTCGGCGAAGAGAACGCCGGGGTGGCTATAATCAGCCACGACAGATGTATACTGCAGTCTGTGCTGACTGTGGTGTGGAAACTACAGTGCCGTTTCAACCCAGGGAAGGGCGACCGGTTTATTGCAAAGAGTGCTACGAAAAACATAGAGTCTAGCCAAGTTTCGCATCTGGTATGAAGATATAACACCCGCCTCGCTTTACCATCATTTATCTGGTTACTGGCGGTTATACATCAATGAATGTTGGCGTGTGTAGGATTGAGCTTCGTTTAGCGGAGAATCTATCTCTTAAAGGTAAGAGGCGGGTGTTGAAATCCATTATTACCCGAGTGAGCAATAAATTTAATGTTTCCGTTGCCGAGGTTGATGACCAAAATCTATGGCAATTAGCTACCCTCGGCATCTGTTGTGTTAGCAACAATAGTCGGTATACCAATGAAGTCCTGTCAAAGGTGGTGGACTTTGTGGTGAACAGTCGGTTTGAGGTAGAGATACTCAACTATGAAATTGAGATTCTACCTGTTTGATGAGGAGGGCTATAATGGATACCGTTGCCTTCCTCCATCATCTTACCGCTAACCCCACCTACCGCTCCCAGATTACCCACATTGAGCATATTCCTCCTTGCGATGCCAACTATGCCGAATTAGACAATCCTCTTGAAACTAGTCTCAAGGACTGCCTAGATAAACATAGGTTATTACCTCTCTATACCCATCAAGCTGAAGCCGTGAATAAGGCCCACCAGGGCAGGAATGTAATGGTGTCAACCTCAAGTGCCAGCGGCAAGACCCTGTGCTATAACCTTGCCGTACTCCAGGCAATCTTAACCGAGCGAGGTAGCTGTGCCATTTACCTTTTCCCCACCAAAGCCCTGGCTCAGGACCAACTGCGTGGACTTCGGGAGTTATTCTGCCCCTGCCTAAAAATAGAGGAGTTTGCCACCTTTGATGGTGATACTCCCCAGGCGGAGCGCGCTGAAATTAGAAAGCACACCAGGATAATACTTACCAATCCAGACATGCTCCATATTGGCATACTGCCCAATCACCAATCCTGGTCAAGGCTACTGCGCCACCTGAGATATGTAGTAATAGATGAAGCTCATATCTATCGCGGTGTTTTTGGCTCCCATGTCGCCGGTGTGCTACGCCGTCTACGTCGTCTCTGTCAACTTCATGGCTCAACCCCCCAATTCATCTGCTGTTCCGCCACTATCGCTAACCCCGGTGAACATGCCGAGAGGCTGGTTGGTCTACCCTTTGAGGTAGTTAATAATGATGGCTCTCCCCATGGTGGGAAGGACTTTGCCTTCTGGAACCCGCCAATCATAGACCAGACCAAGGGTGTTCGGCGCAGTCCTAATAGTGAAGCTACCAACCTATTTACTGAGTTAGTCAGTCAGGGTATCCGCAGTCTAACCTTTGCTCGCACCCGCCGGCTGACAGAACTTATTTATTCTTACTCCCGGCAGAGGCTAGCCGAGGTTAGTCCCGCCTTAGCTAAGAAAATCAAGGCTTATCGGGCTGGTTACCTGCCACAGGAACGGCGTCAGATAGAACAGGAGCTGTTTTCCGGCCAGCTTCTAGGAGTAGTAGCCACCACTGCTTTAGAACTGGGCATAGATATTGGCGACCTGGAGGCTACGGTGCTTACCGGCTATCCAGGGAGTATCGCCAGCACCTGGCAGCAGGCAGGGAGGAGCGGACGTGGTAGAGAGAAGTCTCTGAGTTTTCTTATCGGTCTGGATAATCCTCTGGACCAGTATTTTATGCATCACCCTGAATCCTTTTTCCAGAAAAGCTTTGAGAACGCCCTGATTAACCCTGATAACCCCTATATTTTGAGGGCTCATCTGCTGTGTGCTGCCTGGGAGTGGCCGCTAAATAGTGATGATGAGCAAATCTTTGGCGCTGCTTGCCGGCAGGAACAGGCAGAACTAGAGGGACAGGGATTACTTAAGGAACGTAAAGGCAAATGGTATCTGTCACCTCGTATCGCCTACCCAGCGCAAAACATCAATATCCGTTCCAGCTCTGGACAAAACCTGGCTATTATTGATACCAAAACCGGCTCCCTACTAGAAACCATAGAAATTAGCGTGGCCTTTTTTCAGGTGCATCCCGGGGCTATCTACCTCCACCAGGGAGAACCCTATCTGGTAACAGAGCTTGACCTGGTTAGTCGCACTGCCTACGCAGCACCGACCAATGTTTCTTACTATACTCAGGCTAAGGACATTACCGATGTGCGCATTGTCAAGGTAATCCGCAATAAGAGCTTTGGACAGGTAAGGGTGTACTTAGGCGAGGTAGAGGTTACCACTACTGTAGTTGGCTTCAAGAAGAAGGCACAATTCACTGAAGAGGTAATTGGTGAGGAACCTCTGGACCTACCGCCACAGCATTTTTCTACCATTGCCCTTTGGTTTGACTTACCGACCGAGGTCAGTGGTAAACTAGTAGCGGCTCAGTTAGACTTTGCCGGCGGGCTGCATGCTGCTGAGCATGCGGCTATTGCCATCCTGCCCTTATTTGCCCTTTGTGACCGTAATGATATTGGCGGGGTATCCACCCCCCTCCACCCAGATACCGGCAGAGCCCAGATATTTATTTATGATGCTTATCCCGGCGGCATCGGTATTGCTGAGAAGGGCTTTGAACTAATAGAGGCACTGTGGCAAGCGACGCTAAGGGCGATTATTGAGTGCCCATGCCATGAGGGCTGCCCCAGCTGCATCCAGTCGCCCAAGTGTGGCAATAATAATAAGCCTCTGGACAAAAAGGCAGCCCAGATGCTGCTTGAGGGGTTATTGTCTCAGTGACCAGCTTGTGAGAAGTTCATTTGGTAGAAAGCCCATTTTATTTACTGGGGAAGGTTGAAGGGGCTTCGCCCCTTCAAAATCCGTGTTTCCCCCTCTCCTTTAAAGGAGAGGGGGATTAAGGGGGTGAGGTAGATAAATAACCTCGTTGAACAAGCGCTGAAGCGTAGCCGCGATACTTGGTTTAGTCGGGTAACACACTTGTTTGACCGCACAGCCATTGATGAGGCGGTATGGGATGAACTAGAGGAGCTACTTATCTCTGCCGATGTGGGGGTTAATACCACGGAAAAGCTCATTGAGAAGGTAAGACGACAGGGCACAGAGGAGAAAATTAGCCAGGGTTCACTGGTGCGCTCCATCTTGAAAGCAGAAATGGTCAATATCCTGAAACTTGCTTATCAAAGAGCACAGAGTAATCTATCTCTACCCAGAGTCACTCTGGTGATAGGTGTTAATGGCGGTGGTAAGACTACCTCTATTGCCAAGCTTGCCTATAATCTGAAAAACGAGGGTAAGCGGGTGATACTGGTGGCTGCGGATACCTTTAGAGCAGCCGCTATTGACCAGCTCAAGCGACTGGCTGAAATGGC